>JAUVXQ010000006.1 GCA_030603505.1 Candidatus Heimdallarchaeota archaeon
TTTTGACGTTCATTATTTCGATCTTCAATGATTTGTTCGATGGGTAATATAGCGCTGAAATCTTCAAATTCAGTTTCAGTTTTTGTTATTTCATCTATTTCAGATGATAATGCTTTTACTTTTGGCTTAGCTTCGTTAGCAGGGATAAGCTTATTCTTCACCCTATCTAGAAGTTTTGAGACTTCACCTTCAAGCTCTCGCTTTCTTTTTAGAAGAGAATTGTATTGTTCACGTTTAACAACAGTTTCTGCGATTCTCTCAACTAGTTCATCATCGCTTAACTCTTTCTTTTCTACCTCTTCTTCTATTTCAACAGGTTCTTCAACTTCATAAATTACACCAGTAGGAGATTCCTCATCTTTCTTAACGCTTTCAACAACTTCACTAACTTCAACTTGTTCAGATTCTACAGGTCGAATTATTTTAGCGCCACATTTACGACAAAAATTCCAATGGTCTTCGGTGGGGTTACGGCAGAATGGACATTCACTCATATTTATCACCTAACTATCATATATTATTGAGATATATTTAGAGTTATCCTTAAAAAAGATAACCAAAACAAGCAATAAGATATTGATGAAAATTGTTTGTTGCTCAAAAAACCCAGTTAAGGTTCAAGCCGTTAAAGAAGCGTTTTCCTCTTATTATGAGACTTTTCAACTTGTTTCTGTGGATATGAAACCTTATTCTTCCGTCTTATTACAACCACTTACTCCTGAGAAGACTCTTGAATCAGCTGTTAACAGAATAGTTGCAACACGTAAGTTGGAAAAAGCTGATTTTTTTGTTAGTCTTGAAGGAGGTATGGGGAAGGATCAATATGGAGCTTTTCTTACAGCTTATGTTTGTGTGTCTAATGAAGCTAATTCAAGAAAAATATCCGTTTCTGGTGGGTTTCGCATGCCACTTCCAGTAAAAATCTACCAGAAATTAGAAAATGATAGAAGTTTAGAACTTGGAGACATAATGGACATAATTACTGGAGAGAGCAATGTAAAGCAACATGGGGGATCAACAGCTGTTTTTACTGATAATCGGATTCACAGAAAAGATGTTTTCAAACAAGCTGTTATTTTTGCTTTAATCCCATTTACAAGTGATAAATACAAAAGTCTTGAGAATTCTAATAACAATAACTGATTCCTCAAATTAGCTAATGAAAGAGTTTTTTAGAAATACTCTTTCGTATTTAATACATAATAAGCACCAAAGAGAAATACAACAATAGATATTATTATTACAAGAAATGCTTGCCAGATATCCACGAAATTACTAGCAATTTTTAAAGGGAACTTGTCTACAGTTGCTATTGTTTTAGCAAGATAACTATGAATGTAAAAACTCCCAAAAATATACCTAATATTGTCGAATAGCGAAGCAAAAACTCTGTACCCTGATAATTCATAACCTAACACGTAGATTACTGAGAATATAATTGAACGTTTAGATAAAGTTCCAAAAAAGAGTACAACAGCAATGATCAAAAGAACATACAACATTACAGCTACACAAAGATGCCACAAATCAATAAGGCCTGTTTTGAAATCAAATTGAGGGTCTGCTGCCCCATATAATAGAAAATTAATAATTACAGGAGGTAAAGATAGTAAAAACCCAATTGGAACTAATGACATGTATTTTTGCAGGATTATCCATAATCTTGAAACAGGTCTCGTTAACAGATAAACAATTGTATGATTCTTTTGTTCTTCTCCTAAGGAGATAGAGGTGAATATTGCTATTAGTATGGGAATGAGAATATAAAGATAAACAACATAGATATTATTCATGAAAAAAGCAACGGCATCTTCACTTGACGATGCCCAGTTATTGTAATCTCCAGAAATCCGTTGAAAGACATAAAATAAAGGAATAATGATAGGTACCAATAAAATTACTTCAATTACTATTATTCGTTTTTTATTTAAATAACTAAAGAAAGAGTTTTTGAATATCTCAAAATTGAAAGCCAGTTTTCCTGAATTTGTACTTTTCCCTTGTTCCATTTAATCACCTTATAAGATACCTAAACACTGAATCAAGATTATCATCAGTTGACGATATATGAAAAACATTTAATTTATTAGATTCAATTATTTTGGGGAGTTGCTCGTAGAATTTTGAGGGTTTACTCGTTTTTACATACAAGACTTCCTCTTCACTCTCATCTTTTATGAAACTTATATTTTGAATGTGAGATAGTGGTAGCATATGTTCAGCAAGTTTTCTTACTTCAACCCCTTTAATTTTTACTTCGTGCGGATATTGATAAATAAGTTCTCTTATTTCATGTATTTTTCCCGAAGCAAGTACTTTCCCTTGGTAAATCAGCAATATTTTAGGAGATATTTTTTCTATTTCATGTAAGACATGAGAGGAAACAATTACTGATTTTCCAGCCTTACTCATATCTTTTATTAAAACCATAAGCTTAATTCTTGTTACTGGGTCAGCTCCCGCTAAAGGTTCATCCATTATCAATAGATCAGGATCATGTGCGATTGCTTGAGCGAATTTTATTCTTTGCTTCATCCCTTTCGAATAACCTCCAATTACTCTATCAGCAGCGTCTTCCATTTCAACAATCTTAATAGCTTCGTTCGCTAATTTCACTGATTCTGAGCTTGAAAAACCATATAGTCTTACTAAGGAGGTTACGAAATGCCTACCTGTTTGTCCATAGTAGAAAGCATCATATTCTGGACAATATCCTATTCTCTTGTAGAGAAGCAAGTTCTTCCACGGATTTTGTCCAAGAGTAGATATTTGGCCTTTTGAAGGTTTAATTTGGCCAATCATAAGTTTCTGGAAAGTAGATTTACCTGCTCCATTTGGTCCCAATAATCCGGTAATTCCACTCTGAATGGTTGTATTTACTTGATTAAGACCTACAACTTTTCCATAGAAACGAGATAAGTCTGTAGCCTTTATTATATTTGCACACATACCATTTTCACCTATTCAGTTAATTCTAGTCTTCTTATTTGCCTAATTAAGATGTAGAGGAAAATCACTATCAGAACACCAATGAACAGAAAACATATACCTGCACTTATAGGGGAAAGGTTAACAGCAGTTTCTTGGGTACTAGCGAAATATGCGGATGGAGAAACCCCAATTAGCCACAGTTGAATGACTTTTAGACAAATTGGCAAGCTAAATAAATACCAGAAATCTACACCCAGAACATTCCTCATGATTTGAGAAAATAGAATCGATAAAGGATTAATTGCTGCTGTTAACATTCCAACATACAATCCGCGTTTGGTTACGCTCGAGAGAGATAAAACCAATGTCATTATTAATAAACCGTTAATAAGGCCAGAAAACAAAGCTGGGAAGTAAACTGAAACAATATCTAATGCAAATTGGTTGAACGATCTTTCCATTAAGATTTCCAGTGTAAAGAAGTACAATGTTGTTGGAACCCAAGTAAAAGATAGAACATATATGAAAACCGCACCATATTTTCCAATAACATACTCTGTTTTTCTAATAGGCCTAGAAAGATACAATGTTATGGAATTGTACTCTCTATCATTAGATATAAGGTTGGATCCTACCCAACCAATTAGAAGAACATCAAAAAAACCAAATTGGGAACCTAACATTGCTGCAAAGACTTTCAAGAAGGCTGTTTTACCTGCAAAAATAGGAAGGAAGGTTGGTGACATCATTAACCCAAAAAGAGCATCAAAGGAAAGCATAAATGTTATACCAGAAATCCCGAAGGTTATCAATTTAAAAATACCAATCACTAAAATAGCTACTCGCGCAAAAATTAATAATTTCACTATTCTTGAACCAAGAGCTGTTTTTGCTTCAACTAATGCAATTGTAAAGATCCTATAAATAGTGCCTTTGAATTTTTTTTCCCATTTTCTATACCCTAAAGAGTAAATCTGAGATGTGCTTTCACTTTCCATTGTTTTCCCTCTTACATATCCTGTGATTTCATTAATTCTACAAAGAATTCTTCGAGTGTATAGCGTTCTCTGTCTAGAAGCATAAGCTGAAAATTATTTGCTGCTGCTAGTTTTATTACTTGGGATGGAACATCTGCTTCTCCTTGAATTATCAGAATTTCATCCTTAATTGACACTTCCATCATCCCATTATTAACTAATATTTCATAGAAGGTTTCTGGGTTATTCACCTTAATTTTGTAGAATTCTCTATCTTTTGTTAGGAGATCATTCAAATTGCCATATTTAACAAGATGACCTTCTGATAATATTAAAGTGGATTCACACGTTTCCTCAACATCAGGTAGAATATGAGAGGATAGCAAGATATGTTTACCATTTCGGTTGAGATCACGTATTAATTCAAGCATTTCTTCTCTTCCTACAGGATCTAAACCATTTGTAGGCTCGTCTATTAGTAATAAATCGGGATCATGAACAAGAGCTTGCGCCATCTTTAAACGCTGTATCATACCTGCGGAATATGTTTCAGTCTTTCTGTATCTTTGTTCCTTCAAACCTACATAATCTAAACACTCATGAGCTCGTTGCATTGCATCTGCTTTTGGCATGCCTACTAAACGACCAAAATATGTACAAACTGATATACCATCCATATCTAGTGGTATGCATTTTGCTTCAGGCATATAACCAATTAACTGTCGAATTTTACGCGCATCTTTAGAACTGTTATAGCCCAACACATAGGATTCTCCCTCTGTAATATTCAACAAACCGATTAGACATTTAATCATAGTAGACTTTCCACTACCATTTGGTCCTAAAATCCCTAAAGTTCCACCATGAAATTCAAAATCTACTGATTCTATCCCTTTTATAGGACCATAGAATTTTGTTAGGTTCTTCGCTTCAATAATAACATCGGGCATAAGACTCACTCTCTTGAGTTTGTACTTCGACTATTATAAAGCTAATTGTTTTTATCTCAAAAATGTATGACTCTAGGAAAATTTGTTTTATCGACACATTTTATAAAGCTTGTACAAAATTGATATTAGAAAATTAGAAAAGGGATTATTATGAAAGATAAAATCCAAGAGGTATTAAACGAGATTAGAGTTGCTCTTCAACAAGATGGTGGAGATATAGAGTTATTGGGTGTTGACGAAAATACAGGTGTTGTTAGAGTTGAATTGCAAGGTAGATGTAGAGGGTGCCCCTATAGTCAAATGACACTTACAGGTTATGTGGAGAAGGTTCTGAAAGAACGAATCCCAGAAGTTACTGAAGTTTTAAATGTTAACTTAGAATCTATGAAAACTTCCTAGAATTCTATGCAAAACGTTTTTATTTCATTTTTATTAACAGTAAAGAGGATTAATCATGGTTTCCACAATTCCTCCGGAGATAGCGGTCCACCAAAACCGAATCAGCCCTGAGCTCAGAGATTTCATTGCTCAAACTATAGGGATGAAAATAACACCTGAACCCGTTACACAATTGATTAAGACTCTTTGGAATATCATTGATGACCCAGTTTATGAAACGGATGAGGAACTCAAGTATTTAGCAAGTAAACTTGGCGTTATTACGGGAAATTATGATTTATCAATCAAATGTATCTCTGATTCAAATGTTGGTACTAAAGTTTGGGGAAGTGTTGGTCTTTTTGAGATAGGACAAGTCGACCAATCATTTAGAGGTTTATTTGAGGTCTTAGAAGATGAAAATACAGATATTATTCCCCTCATTGAAGCTTTATTTTGGATAATTTATCTTAAAACACTGATTGGTGATACAGAAGAACTAGAGAACTTTAAGGAATTATTAGAATTACTTTTTGAAGAGAAAAAAACAATGTTAATTCCTGTTCAATTACGTGAACTCAAGAATTTCGCTGACGGACTAGTTGATCTCTATTCTTCGAATAGCGTCTCTGGTAGCAAGAAAATAGAAGAATTTTATCAAAATCGAAAAGAAGCAAAGGATCAATATTGGCAATTACTTTCTCTTCTAGTAATAGGAGAACAAAAACTTGATACATCTGATTTTAAAGTTGCAGAAGAGATTTATAAAGAAACCTCGATTATAGCTTCTAATCTTGCAAATATTACTTTGATAGAGGCAGCTAATATAGGTACTGCTAATGTTTTTTATCTAAAAGGGTTATTAAAACATGGGAATGTTATAACTGTAAAAATAATAGACAAACTTCAAGGGCAATCTCACTATTACTCGGGTAAAGCTCACTTCATACGGGGCAAATTATTAGCAAAACTAGGACAGCACTCATCTGCAAGGAATCACTTTTCTGAATCAAATCGTTTAGCTGAGAGATATGGTGACCATAATAAGGAATTTTTATCCCTACTAGCCATTGCAGACAATTACTCCAATTTGGATGAAATGGATAAAGCAGAGGAGTTATATGAGAAAGCTTACGCTCAAGTAGTCAACATTTCAAACAAAAAGCAATTTACTAAAGCTTTGACCCAACTAGTTATTGGCGATTACAAACAAGAAAAGTACGAAAGAGCGTTTAGAAGAATAGATCAAATTGAAACGCTTTCCGAAGAAATAATATACCAAAAGGGGAAAACAGACGCTTTGAGATTGCGTGCTCAAATAGCTATATTAAGAAATCAAGATTTAGACAAACAAATTAACGTTTTAAAAGCCTGTCAAGTCCTTTATACAGAAATTAGAGACGAAGAAAATGATGCAGGTTGTTCTATACTGATAGCAGATGCATATAGAAAATCTGGTCGAAATGAAGAAGCTGCAAAGCATCTAGAGGAAGCTAAAAATTTCTATCTAAAAGTACATGATAACATGAAAATTGCTCAAATTAAAGAACTTCAATCTACATTCGATGTCAAAGAGGGAAGATACGATGAAGCTTTAGTTAAATTAAGAGCAGCATACAGTCACTATTCTGATATCTTTGATCGCACTATGAGAGCTAAATGTTTACGAAGAATTGCAGATATATTAATACTAAAAGCTAGTTTTGTAGATGGTATAGACCGCTATGAAAAAGTAAGGAACAGTTTAAAAGACTTCAAGAATGACACCGAATCAGCGATTATTAATTTAAATGAAGCAAGAGTCATTCACATTACTGAAAAGAACAATAAGGCTCTCAAATCTTTTGAAGATGCAGAAAAATACGCGAAGGATAATAAGTTAACAAAATTGCTGTTCAAAGTTTATACTGAAAAAGCATATTCTATAGCGTTACGCGGAGATAAGAAGAAATTAGAAGAAATAAATGAAGAAATTGACCAATTAGAAGGAATAGAAAACAAAACTAAAGAAACTTGGAAGCAATTCCTAATATCTACAAACTTAATTCAAGAAGAAAAATATCAAGAAGCACATGAATTTTTACTTCAGATTCTACATGAATCTTTAGAAAAAGACAGTTTAATGCCTTTGGGAATTCTTTTTAGCATTCTAAGAATACTTATGACAGTTAATAGATTAGATATTGATGATTTCACTATTGAAGAAGTCAACAATTATTTAGGATTAACGAAAAGTTTGGTTGCTGAAACAAACTTCTTCTATCTACAAGGTTTAGTGAGCTTAATCGAAATAGTTTTGCAATATATACTATCTAAAAACCAAAATATTGCTGAAACAATTGTTCAAGCTTCAACATTTTTTGCAAGTACTGGCATGGAAAAATTCAGCACAAAATTACTGATTTTGCAATATAATATCAGTGTTTGGGAAGACAACGTTAATAAAAGAATCAAGCAAATACTTGGGTCACCAAAACCATATGATTCTCCATTTGAAGCTTTATATGAGTTAGTTGACCAAGCGAGATTCTCTTTATTTATTGAAAGAATAAGAACAACTGAAAATGATATTGTACAAGAACTGAGCTCTGTGAGTAAAAAAAAGAAATAATAAACGCTCCTAAACTTTTTCAAAACAGACCAATATCTTTTCTATAGAACAGTTTTCCTTTGATTTTTGGAATATTTGCCATGACACTCTCACGGGCATCCTGTAAAGTCGTTCCTGTTCCAACCACTGCGATAGCTCTACTCTTTGTGGTTAATATTTGATTGTCACGCCTATATACTGATGCATAATATAAATCATAATTTTGTGAATCTTTGACTTCAATAAATTGATTTTCTAATGGTTTAGTGGGATATCCTTCAGGAACCAAATACACACATGAAGTAGCTAAAGGAGAGAATACTACATTTTTCAAATTATGATCGATCATGCTCAAGCATACACTGTTAAAACCTGTTTCTTGAATTTTTAAAACATTTAATGCCTCGGGATCACCGAATCTAGCATTAAACTCTACTAAGTAAATCCCATTGTCTGTTTTCATAAATTGTCCATACAAGACTCCTATATATGAAAAACTAGTCTTTTTATGAATTATTTCAACAACCTTCTTCATAATTTTGAGAGCTGAAACTGTATCTGCACTGGAAAAATATGACAAAGAATGTGATGGTAAGGAATATGAACCCATACTTCCAGTATTTGCTCCTTTATCACCATCAAATGCTCTTTTATAATCTTTAACAAGTGGCATTGGAATCAAAGTTTTTCCATCAGTATAGGTTTGAAGAGAAAATTCTTTTCCCATCAGTTTTTCTTCAATTATAAACTGTGATTGTTGCTTTTGAAGGATTTCAACATAATCTTTAGCTTGATCATAATTTGAAAAATGATCACCATATACTCTCACTCCTTTCCCACCTGTTAGACCATCAGGTTTAATCGCTACCTCTATTCCAAACTCTTTTATCGCATTTTTAAAATCATCTAGTGAGCTGCAAATCCTGTATTTTGGATTACCTGGAAGGTTATTTTCTTCTAGTAACTTTCTCGCATAAATTTTACTTGATTCGATTTGAGATACGACCTTTCTAGGACTACATGTTGGTATATCTAGTTTCTCCTCAAGATAATCTGCTATACCCTCTGTTAAAGGTTGTTCAGGTCCAATTATAGCATAGTCTACTAATTTAAAATGGTCCAACTTTTTAAAATCGTTTAAATTACCTATCAAGAATTTTTGCGATAAATCAGCAATTCCCGGGTTTTCTTTTGACATATAAGAGAATAAAATGCCATTATCTTCTACAATTTTTTTGGCTATTGCATGTTCCCTTGCCCCATTTCCAACAAGTAATACTTTGTAAGACATTTTTATCCCTCTTCATAATGGCTTCTATTTATTATTTCACCATTTAAATACTTAATTCGAAGCTCTGCAGCGAATTGTGTAGGATAACTTCCAGATAAACATGCTGTGCATAAATCATTAATCCCAATTGATTTTTTTAGCGATTCTATTTTTTGATAATATAAACTATCAACATCTAATATTTCCTTGATTTTCTTCAAAGTATTTCCAGAAGCTATTACTTCTTCATCAGATGGGAAATCAATTCCATAGTAACATGCAAAGCGTATAGCTGGACATGTAATAGCAAAGTGAATTTGATCTACACCTAAAGTGCGTAAATCGCGTATTATTTTCTGACTAGTTAGTCCCCTTACGATTGAATCATCAACAAGTAGAATCTTCTTTCCTTTAATGTATGAAGGTACATAGAGGTACTTTCTTTTTGCGGCGTTTGTTCTCTCTTTTTCGCTCTTCATGATAAAAGTTCTTTGCAAATATCGGTTTTTTATAATTGCTTCCCTAACAGGTATGTTCAATTCCTCTGAAAGACCTTGAGAAGCTGGTCTAGATGTGTCAGGGACAGGGACAATATAATCTATCTCAATGTCATCTTGTTGGATTCTATGGGAGAGTTCCCTACCAAGTGATAATCTGATATCATACACCAATTGTTTCTCAATTACTGAACATGGGTTTGCAAAGTAAACATATTCAAACATGCAGTGAGCGTGATCAGATTTGCAAAGCTGAGCTCGTTCAAGTGAATTTTCTGAAAAAATAATTAGTTCCCCTGGTTTAACATCATCAAATTCCGTTATACCCATATTCTGGAGAACCACGCTCTCTGAAGCTATTACAGTTAGAGAACCATTTTTCCCTATCACAAGAGGACGAATCCCTTTAGGATCTCTGAAAGTGAACAAGGTTTTTCCAAGTAATCCAATAATTGAATAGCTCCCATCAATGTTATCCATGAAATTTTTGACGGATAATTTGATATCCCCTTTGTTTTTATCAAGTAGATCCCCTAGAAAATCTACAATAAAATTGGCATCACTTTCATACTTCCTTGAGGTTAATTGAGAGAGATTGGTTGTATTGCCATTATGAACAATAACTAAAGTGCCATATTTACTTTTCACGGAAAAAGGTTGAGCGAAATTATCAACATTCTTGAAATTTGTTCTAGTCCCAAAAGTAGGGTACCTGGTAGAACCTACGAGAAAAATAGCTTTTTCATCATCACTAACTTTCAATAAATCAGGATAAGCATCAATTTTACTAATAGATAATTTGCTATTATTTTCTGAAACCCAAGCTAAGCCACTTGCATCTTGTCCTCTATGAGTTAACATTTGGAGTAGAATTTTACCTTGCTCAAGTGTTGTTTTACCTTTAACTCCTAGAACGCCACACATTATTATTCCTCAACGATTATTTTTCTTTCTTTTATGCTTATTTTACCCTCAGAAATCAGTTTTAATGCAAGGGGTAATATCTCATGTTCGTGTTTTAGAATTTTCTGAGATAAAGATTCCTCTGTATCATCATTACTAATTTCCACCGCTCTCTGTAGTATTATAGGACCATCATCTACTTCCTCACTTGCAAAATGAACAGTACATCCAGAAATTTTAGAACCATGATTGAGAGCTTGTTTTTGTGCATTTAAACCTGAAAAAGCGGGAAGGAGAGAAGGATGAATGTTTACAATTCTATTAATGAATGTATTTACAAAGAAAGGAGTAAGGATTCTCATAAATCCAGCTAATACTATGAGATCGATATCATGTTCGTGCAATACTTTTACCAATTGGTTATCATATTCTTCTCTGGAATTATAGGAATTTGATTCAAGAATGACAGCTTTTTTATTATATTCCTTAGAATATTTCAAACCTTTAGCATCTCGTTTATCTGAAATAATAAGACTAACTATTGCTTTACCAAGAGACCCTTTTCGTTCAGATTCTAGTATAGATCTAAGGTTTGAGCCTCTTCCTGATATTAATACAGCTAGTCTCATTAAATCACCGAGTTAGTTGTACATCATAATCAGGAATTTTCACTGTTGGTTCTTCGATTATTTGTCCTAAAATGTGAGAATCAAAATACTTGTTTAAATGATAAAGAACTTTTTCTTTTTCTTCTTCGGGAACAACAACTACAAAACCTATTCCCATATTAAATGTAGAAAACATCTCATCGTAGGAAATCTTTCCCAATTTTTGAATCTCTTCGAAAATTTTTGAAGGCATTGGGAAATGTTTCAAAAGAAACCCGTTCTCTGTCAATCTGAATAATTTGGAGAAACCTCCTCCAGTAATATGAGCTAAGCCATGCACATCATAGTTATCAATAAGAGATTCTATGACTTCAGAATAGATTCGCGTTGGTATTAGTAATTCATCACTTAGTTTTTTTTGCCCATCAAATACATCATCTAACTGATAATTACTTTTTAGAACTTTACGGGCTAATGTATAGCCGTTTGAATGTATCCCACTACTTGATATCCCAAGCACAACATCTCCCACTTGTATTTTCGAACCATCAATAAGTTTGTTTAAATGAACCATACCTAGAGCTGTTCCTACTAGGTCGAAAGGTTTCCCTGAACCCTTAAGCATTTCAGGAACAGTAGCTAATTCACCACCTATTAAAGGAATAGAAGCGAATTCACATCCTTTATACAAACCTTTCAAAATTTCTTCAATCATATCAGCATTTAGCTCTGCAACAGCCAAATAGTCCACAAAAGCCTTAGGAACTATTCCCATTGCTAGTAAATCATTTACATTCATAGCGACGCAATCAATTCCAATAGTGTCAAATTTGTTGACTTTCTGTGCAATAAGTAATTTTGTTCCTACACCATCTGTTACAAGAGCTAAACCTTGATCACCATACTTTATCAAGTTGGCATAATGACCTTCTCTTCCAACAACATCTCCAAATTCAAAAGTGTTCTTAACATGTTCATTTATTATTTTTAACACTTTAGATTCTAATTTTAAATCAACACCAGCTTCAGAATAGGAAGAAGGAATTTCTTCTTCATCTTTTTCATCTTTTAGAGAATTAACAAATTCCTCTACAATTTTTGAAGCTATACCAACATAGTTCATTGGTTCAAGGATAGAATCAATTTCATCTTCTGAAAAGAATTCTCTGACAGTTTCATTGTCTTTTGTTGCTTGCATAAAATTATCTTTATTAGACAATTGTTTCAAAAGCTCATGTGCTTTTTGTCTTCCTATCTTATCGCTTAATTTAATCATTAAATGTTCAGAGCATTGAGCTCCATTCCTCAAATAGAGATTTTTCTTAATTTTTTCTTCATTAAAGTGAAGAGAACTGAGAACTTGATTCATCTGTAATAGAATATAATGAGTTAAAATGGAAGTTTCAGCTAGAATCAGCCTTTCAGAGCTTGAATTTGTGAGATCTCTTTCATGTTCTAAACACACATTATCAAATGAAACTTGAACAGCAGAACGAATGTTTCTAGCTAAACCAGATATTCTCTCGCTTTTTTCAGGATTACGTTTTTGTGGCATTGTTGAAGAACCAACTTGAGTCTTGTCGAAAGATTCTCTGATTTCATCAATCTCCGTTCTCTGTAGATTTCTTATTTCTCTAGCAAAATGATCTAATACTGTTGCAATTAAACCTAAAGCGTAAACATACTTTGAGTATATAACACGAGATACTACTTGTGTAGTTAAGGGTTGTTTTTTCAATTCTAACTTTTCTAGAACGATTTTTTCGATTTCATCGGTTCCGTATGAAGCATAAGTTCCTACAGCACCAGAGATTTTCCCATAAGCGACATTTGTATTTGTTAGTACTTCTTTAACCAAAATTAACTCATTCAAGAAATTACCTATCTTCATTCCATATGTTGTAGGAATAGCATGTTGTCCATGAGTTCGTCCAATACATACAAGATCTTTGTATTTTAAAGCAAGACCTGAAGTAATTTGGATTGTTTCATTCAGAGTTTCTAAAATGATGTTTCTCGCATCCTTTAGCTGTAAACCTCTAACAGTATCTTGAATATCATAAGAAGTGGCTCCCAAATGAATATAACCACCATATTCTCCACATTGTTCAGCTATAGCTTTAACAACACTCATTAAATCGTGATGAATTTCTTTTTCAATTTCCTGCGCTCTTTCCAACATTACATCGGTTGTATTGCATTTTGAATTAATAATTTCAAACGCTTCTTTTGGTATTTTACCAACTAAATAATTTGCTTCTGCAAGTACTTTTTCAACTAATAATTGGAGTTCAAACTTTCTTTTTGTAGAAAAAACCTCGTTTAACGAGGTTTTATATCTTTCACTTTCTAGCATTTTTCACACCTAGGATTCGAAGAGCTAAATAAGCTGCATTTTGCCCATTATCTATTCCAACAGTTGCCACAGGGACGCCTTTAGGCATTTGAACTATTGATAACAAAGCATCTAAACCATTAAGGGTACCAGAGACAGGGACACCAATGACAGGACGTTCTGTTATTGCAGCAACAACACCAGGAAGAGCAGCAGCTAGCCCAGCTATACATATAAAGATATCAGCTTTTGAGTTCTTTACTTTATCCACAAGTTTTTCATGTTCTCTATGAGCTGATATATAATTAATTTCAAAAATAACATTATTTTCCTTTAGAACCTTGACAACTTTATCAACTATATGAGAGTCACTCTTACTTCCTGCTATTATATCAATCACATTTATTCCTCCATAAATTTAGATATAGCATTTCTCCAATTATCATATAATTCTTGGATACAGAGAGAAATACTATCGTTAATTTCTATTCGAGTTTTTTCTGTAACAATTCCCACAATTCCATAATCTGTTTTAAGTTCTTGAAGAACTTTTTCTGTTTCACACAGATTTTCAGAAGACACTTCAATCAAGTATCTGGCTGGCGATTCAGTGAAAAGATACTCTTCTAGAGATAATTTGGTTTTTGAGGGAATTGAAGAAGTAGATAACTTTACACCTAATTTGTTTTGAAAAGTCATTTCGATTGATGACACCACTAACCCACCATTTGATATATCATGACAGCTTTCTATTAAATTATTCTTATTCAAATTAATAATTGCTTCAATCGAATTGCTTTCTCTCTTGAAATCATATTTGGGTACTGGTCCCGTTACTATTCCATGATTATATCGAAGATATTCAGAACCACCCAATAAGCCTTCAGTGCTACCTATTACTATAATATGGTTTCCTGTCTTTTGAAAGCTATTTTGTAATAATAAATTCTCGTTCTCAATAATTCCTAACATGCCTATCGTAGGAGTAGGGTTAATTCTTTCTCTTTTCCCATTGTGAACACTTTCGTTGTAAAATGAGACATTCCCTCCAATAATAGGGATTTGAAAATCATGAGAAAATTGACCTAAACCTTTTACAGATTCAACAAATTGCCAATAAGAATCAGGCTGCTCAGGGTTACCATAATTAAGACAATCTACTAATGCATAGGGAGTAGCACCCATAGCTACAAGATTCCTCATCGCCTCTGCAGCGGAATTGGCTGTGCCGTTGAATGGATCTGTGTAAACCATGAAAGAATTACAATCTAGTGAAAGAGCAATGTATTTTCCATTGTCTAGTCTAATAACAGCAGCATCGGATCCAGCATCTTTTACAGTTTGTGTTTGAACACGTTGATCATATTGTTGGTACACCCAGGATTTGTCACCGATATTTGGGGAGGTTAGTAGTTTGGATATTTCAGAACTTATATTCTCCGAAAGAGGTAAATTGATGTTGGAGTTTTTACCTATATAATCTGGCTTTACTAATTTCCTTTCTGGTTCTGGACATCCATTGACAACTAAATTAACAGGAAGTTCACTAACTTTGTTTCCGTTATAATATGTAATAAAATGGTTATTATCTGTCACTTCACCTATAATGGCATGAAGAAGATCAAATCTATCTAAAATGTATCGCACCCTATCAACATTGGCTGGAGAAACAACTGCTAACATTCGCTCTTGAGATTCAGAAACCAGTATCTCCCATGATTCCATCTCTTTTTCTCTAAGAGGTACATCTTCAATTCTTATAATTGCGCCTGTGTTACCCTTTTCAGTCATTTCTGAAACTGCACAACTTAATCCACCCCCGCCTAAATCTTGAAGTCCATCTAGTAGACCTTCTTCCACTAATTCAAGAGTTGCATCTATAACCACCTTTTCCATCAAAGGATCTCCAATTTGTACAGCAGGTCGATCTTTATCACTTTTGTCTGATAAGTCCTTTGAAGCAAAGGAAACACCATGGATTCCATCTTTTCCTGTTCTTGCGCCATATAAAATTAAGAAACTTCCTGGTTTTGAAGCAATGCTTCTAACAACTTTTCCTTTTTCAATCAGACCTACACACATTACATTAACTAAACAATTACTCTCATAAGCTGTACTGAATTCAACTTCCCCACCTAATGTAGGAATCCCACAACAATTCCCATAGAAAGAAATTCCTCTAACCACATTTTCGAATAGATTTCTTGAGTGATGAGAATCTAAATCTCCAAATCTGATAGAATCTAGTAGAGCTATTGGTTTACAACCTTGAGATAGAATATCTCTTATAATTCCCCCCACACCTGTTGCTGCTCCATCAAATGGACTTATAGCCGATGGATGGTTATGACTCTCGAGTCCCAAACCAATTAGTAAACCGTCACCGATATCAACAAGTCCTGCTCCTTCACCTATTCCTAAAAAAAGATATGGTGCTTTGATATTAAATAGATGAAACCAGCGTTTAGAAGATTTATAGGAGCAATGTTCACTCCACATTGCTTCCAGAATCGCTAACTCAGCTTTATTAGGTTCCCTACCAATTGTTGTCAAAACTTCTCCATACTCTTCTGGTGTTAACATCTTAATTCCTCGATTAAATTTTCGAAAATTGAACGTCCATCAATTGAACCTAAATAGGAGAAACTCGCCCTTTCAGGATGAGGCATCATTCCTAGAACATTTCCCTTATCATTCACTACTCCTGCAATATTTGCAATTGAACCGTTTGGGTTACTCATAGGCTCAACTACTTTTCTTTCATTACAGTATTGGAAAGCAATTTGAGAATCATCTTTTAGTTGTTTGATTGATTCTGCGGTATTGTAATAATTACCCTCATAATGAGCAATAGGAATTCGCATAGACTTTGATTCTAACCCTTTGAGTAGAGGAGAATTAGTTTTATTTACTTTAATATTAACCCATTTTGAGATAAATCTTGTTGATGTGTTTGTAGTAAGAACACCAGGCAGATAATTGGCTTCACATAACATCTGAAAGCCATTGCAAATACCAAGAACGAACTTTTCAGAAATTATAAAATCATGAAGTTCATCAATTAGATTTGTTCTTGCAGCGACCACTCCTGCACGTAAGTAATCACCGTAAGAGAATCCACCTGCAAGAATCAAAGCATCAAAATCTTTCAGCTTCTTATAATCTCTTGGATATAATAACTCATTTTCGACATTAAGACAATTTAAAACACGTGTAACATCTTGTTCATTATTTGTTCCTGGAAATTTAGTAATACCTATTTTCATTTTGCTATCTTTCCTCTTCAAACCACAGATTTATGGAATAATCTTCAATTAACGGATTCGAGAAGAGTTTTTCACTCATATCACTTAAATCCTTCAATAATTTGGAAGAAGGAGCAGTTAAACAGTTAACAAAAACATGTTTTCCCAATCTTACATTATCTATTTCTTGATAATTCATTCTATTTAATGACCTTAGAGTTACTTCACCAGCAGGATCTAATACAGTTTGTTTCAACTTGACAATAACCTGAGCTTTTGTTGATAAAGATAATTCAGGTAACTTTGACAATTTGGATAATTTGTCGTAGACATCATTATAATGTTGAATAACATCACCCATGTCTTTTCGATAACGATCTTTATCCTTTACTTCACCAGTTTCTTTATCCCACAACCGCATGGAATCCCCAGAAATTTCATCAGCAACAATAATCCGCCCATCATGAGTTCTCCCAAATTCTAGTTTAAAATCAACAAGTTGAAGTGAAATCATATCAAAGAGTTCAACCAAAATATTGTTTACAGCTCTTGTTACTGCTTTCATAAGCATCGCCTCTTTTTTGGTCATCCATTCAAGTTGTATAGCAACTTCTTGAGTAACTAGAGGATCATGCAACTCATCATCTTTATAGAAGAACTCAATAACCGGTGGTAAAAGATCTAATCCTTTTGCCACTCCATATCTCCTACAAAAACTACCTGCGGTAACATTTCTACAAACGACTTCAACCGGAATTATCTCAACTTTATCGCATATTAGCGTGTTATTATCTAGCATGGAATGATAATGAGTATGAATACCATATTCGTTAAGAATCTCAAAAAGCTTTGCTGACATTCTACAATTAGCTTCTCCTTTTCCCTGAAGAATATCTTTCTTTTCTCCATCAAAAGCAGAAATAGAATCGCGAAAAATTAGCTTAACTTTGTTATTTTCATAAATCTGAACATCCTTTGCTTTTCCAGAATACATTATAGTGCGGAACCTCTTTGCAGTATATTGTAAATTCGAACTAAGTTTGCTCTAACCAATTGAAAAAAGTTTAATTAATAAAGTTTGCGAATACAACAATAAGAAAAGGTATTTTCAACTCACGATGATTTGAAAACAATCACAGTTAAGAGGAGTAAAGAAAAGGGTTTGCAGTGTAATGCAAATCATCACGTTTTATTTTTGATTCAGTAGCGAAAAATAGTGATAAAAGAAGCAACAAGAAAGTATTATCATAGTTACTTAAATTTTCATTAAAAGAATGATGTTGGGACATACCAAAATTTTTTACTGAAGCTTCATAATGAATGTATGATGACTGTAGACAGCTATGTGGATTCCCAAGAAAAGTTAATGACAATTAATCTTTTACAAATAGCATTCAAACGTTTTGAAACTTTAGAGATGTTTAGAAATTACCTGTTGAAAAAAGATGTTGAGGTTTCGATAGCGAACTTATCACGGTATATAAATGGTAAAGCTTTACCAAAATCGAAGTTAAAAGAAAAACTTCTAAATGTGCTCATTCAAAATAAAGACTTAGGCTTAACAATTCCAACATTAATTAACAAACGCATTACAATTATAACAAATGACTCTGAAGATATTTCTGTTAATAATAGTCATTTGTTAAATGATTCAAAGAGTCTTACTACAATATTGTTTATTGCATTACGCAAAGGAATCATAAGAAGAGATGTTGATAAAGTTATCACAGCTGAAGTAGATGGAATTCCCATTGGTATGATTTTAGGTCAACTCTTGAATGTTGATTGCGTTTATGCAAGGAAGAAAAAACTTGTAGGAACAACAAAAGTTCATTATGAAGATGTGCATTCACATGGTTCAGGAAGAATGGACACGCTATATTTACCTGATAAATTCATTAGAAACGGTGAAAAAGTGATAATAGTCGATGACGTTATACGCTCTGGATCAACACAAAGAGCGTTAATAAGCTTGGTAAGAAGATCAGGAGGAATCCCAAACCAGATAATGACATTAATAGGAATCGGTGACCATTGGAAAGAGATTACAACACTTGATTCGATACCATTTAGATCATTAATAATTCTCTGAAATCAATTTTCCAAGAAATTATCCAAACCTTTTTTAAAAATCGCAAACATTACTTAATTATGCCATATGATAGGATGACAAAAAACTTGCACCAAAGTATTTTTGCGTTAATTATTGGTGCAGGATTTAGTTCACTGTTAATCGCATTTTTTGGAATAGAATCGCTGATTTTTGTAATTTTTGAAGTTCCTTTAGCGTTCTTAATAGCTTTAATAACTATAACAGAGTGTATCTATTCGTACAATGAAGAGGTCTCTATGCAAACAACGTTCAATATGATTGGACCTTTGTTAAAGTCGATTTTAATTTCAATTCCTGTCGTTCTGATGTACTCAGCTATTATCTTAATATTAGATAAAACCGTCACCAAATTCCATGATGCAATACAACCTCTTTTTGATCAGACAATTCAAAGTTTAGGAACAATTGCAGCTATCCCTATCATATGCTTTTTACCCGTCCTACTGATGAATTTTGCTATGCCTTTGTTTCTATATTTCTATGGAAGCATCCACGTCTTATTCTGGGGAAGAAAAGCAAGAGCTGATAAAAAAAGAGCGAAAGATGAAATAGCAGGCGATGTAAAGGAAAAAGAGTATCAAGATAAAGTAGATGAAGTCATCGCTAAATTTGAAGATGATGCAACAACGTTGCACCAATACCTTCTGGAATTACAAGCTTTTGATTCACTAATTGAACAAATAGAAGATCATGTATCATACAAAGGGATGGCAAGTAGACTAGTAATGATGAAAGATTATGTCATTTCTCTAGCAGAAGTTCCTGAAGAAAAAATATACAAAACGATTTTAAAAGAAGATGAAGTTAAAGAGAAAGCTGAAGCAGTAGAGATGCAAAGTAAGACAGTTATAGACATCGTTGAGAAAAACATGAAAAAATTGTCCGTTGAAAAAGGACAGTTTGAGAAAGAACCAGAAGAAGAAAGCGAAGAATATTAGATAAGAAAGTAAAAAGAAAGGATAGAAAAAGGAAGTCTAGTTTTTATTAAAAGCTTCCATTACTTTTGCAACAAATATATCTTCTGGAACGCCACCTTCAAAGGTAACCTTCCCATCGTCAACGACGGTTTTGGGAACACCCATGACATTGAATTTTTGAGATAAAGCTGAGAATTCAGTAGCTTCAACCATCTCACCAACAACATTGGGGTTAGCCATAGCAATCTTATGAGCTGAACGAACAGCTACTGGACAGTAAGGGCAAGTTGGTGTAACAAACACTTTAATATTCATTGGTCGATTTATTTTCGCTATTTTTTCTAAGTTCTCTTTCTTTAGGGATATTTTACCTGTAGATATGTCTAGTATATCTTCTACGATTGTACCAAATTCATATCCTGAAGGTATACCAGTAAACAGTACTTTTCCTTTGGCTTCTCCTTCTATGAAAGTAGAAGGATAATACTTTACATCGTATTCCTCAATCTCTGGAGGATTATCTGCCTTTAAGAATTCAATAATTTCAATTTTATCTTTAGGAGCTAATTCTTTTAACATTTCAAGAATAGCCTTTGTTTCATGACAAGTCAAACACTTTTCTTTATCAATAAACAGTTTAATTGTTACTGTCTTATCCATATGTTGAAAAATTTCTCGCACTTGTCTTTGAACATTCTCGTCTACATTAACACTCATTATATTTCACCTATGTGCGGTTACTATACACACATGGATTTTCTTTAATTTAAACATTGTGCACTAGCAAAAAAGAGAAAAAAAAGAGGTTAACCTGTTCGTTTTATAATATGATAACCAAACTCTGTTTTAACTGTTCCCGACATTTCCCCTTTAGCCAAGGAGAAAGCTGCTTTCTCGAATTCTTTTACCATTTTTCCTCTTGTAAAGAAGCCTAAACTTCCACCCTTTTTACCTGAAGGACACAAAGAATATTTTTTTGCTAATTCTGCAAAGTCTGCTCCTTTTTCCATTTCTTTCAGAATATTATCTGCTTCTGATTTTTTTTTCACCAGTATATGACTTGCCTTAACTTTTGACATTTTTTTTCACTTCCATTTCCTTTATTCTAGAATTATTCTTGCATCTATTGTTATAAGTCCTTTTTCTGTTGCAACAACAGGATTAAGATCCATTTCTTTTATTATTGGGTTTTCTTCTACTAGTTTTGAGATTTTTAGCATTAGGTTAGTCAGTTCTTCCGTTTTTACTTGAGGAAGGCCTCTAAAACCTTCAAAGATTTTTTTCCCTTTAATTTCACTCATCATTTCTTTTACATCTTCTTTTGTTATAGGTATCAATCTAAATGTTACATCTTTGTAAATCTCAGTAAATATTCCCCCGATTCCTAGAACAATCATTTTTCCAAATTGAGTGTCAGTCATACTTCCTATAAGTATTTCTGTCCCTTTGACCATTTCTTCAATGCTGACACCGTCAATTTTTGCGGTTGGATAATGTTTTTTGATGTTGATCATCATATCTTCATAAGATTTCTTGAGCTCTTCATCGGATTTTATTCCTATCTTCACACCACCAGCATCCGACTTATGGATTACATCTTCAGAAATAATTTTCAATGCGATAGGATATCCCACTTCTTTCGCTTTTTCTATGGTTTCTTCAGCATTCGTTGCTAGAGCCATTTTATTCAAGGGTAAACCTACCAAATCGATTATTTTGCGAGATTCTTCGTAGGTTAGAACTTCTCTTCCTTGGTCTTTTATTTCTTCTAGCAGTTTTTTTATTTCGACGCTCATTGTTCTCATTCTCACAGTTTTTCTATGTTAATTTTATCACATCAAATCCATTTCATATTTTTTCAGTGGTTGGAAGAGTTCAACACCAGTTCGTTCCTTAACTAATTCAATTATATGTTGGTAAAGTTTCCTATAATCAAATTCCTTTGTGTTATTCTTTCCAGGTATCACAAGACCATGTTTCTTGCCAACCTCTATTGCTTTTTCGTAACCAGCTGCAGAAAGGCGTAAAATTGCACTTAAAGGATCCCAAGTAAGAACCCGGAAGAGTTTCTCTTGGGAAATATGTGTCCCATCAGCAAGTATAACTTGTCCAGCATGAAGACTATAACCTACACCTACTCCACCACCGCCATGATAACTTACCCATGTTGCACCGGAAAGAGCATTCCCTAGAAGGTTAATCACTGGATAGTCACCTATTGCATCACTCCCATCTTTCATTCCTTCTGTTTCCCTATTAGGAGAAGCAACAGATCCGCCATCTAGATGATCTCTTCCGATTACAACTGGAGCTTTGAGTATCCCATCCGTCACCAGTTTATTCATTAGCATGCCGAAAGCTGCACGTCCAATGAACCCTGCCCAGAAAACTCTAGCAGGAAGACCTTTCTCAAACGGTATAAATTTATCAGCTAACTCTAACCAATTAACAAGTTGTTCATCATCATAGAATAATTTCTTTGCATATTTGTCTGTAGTCCTTATATCTGAGGGGTCATTACTTAATGCCATCCACCGAAACGGTCCCTTTCCTTCGCAGAATAATGGTCTAACATATTCCAAAACAAATCCTGAATAGTTGAAAGCATCTTTTACTCCAAGCTCATATGCTTGTTGTCTAATATTATTACCATAATCAAATGTTTCTGCTCCTCTTTTATGAAGTTCTGTCATAAGACTAACATGTTTGACTACTGTTTTTCTAGATTTTTCTAGATACTGTTCAGGGCTTTCAGTTCTTAGAATATCAGCTTCATCGTAAGTTAAACCAGCAGGATAATAACCATTGAGAAGATCATGTGCGGAGGTTTGATCTGTAAGAACATGAGGAGTGATACTATTTTCAATAAGATAGCTTAGAAGATCTACAGCATTACAAAGCACCCCAATGGAAATACTTTCATCTTTTTCAGCTGCTTCTTTTGCTATTTTTACAGCTTCTTCTATTGAATCTGTTTTATAATCCAAGTATGGTACTCCTTGATCTCTACCTGTATTGTACATACGATCAATAAGAGTGGTGTTAACTTCTGCTATTAAGCCAATTTTACCACACATTTTAATTGATAAAGGTTGAGCACCGCTCATCAATCCCAATCCAGCACTAACAATTAGTTTCTTTTCTAAATTTGAAAGCTTTTGGTAAGTAATCTTTTCTTCTGATACTTTGATTGCTGCAGCGATTGTTTCATAAGTTCCTTGAATAATTCCTTGCAAACCTATAAAAATGAAAGACCCAGCTGTCATTTGTCCATACACAGACAAACCAGCAGCAACAAATTCCTCAAAATTTGGTGTCCAATGTGGTACAACAACACTATTAGTTATCACACATCGGGGAGCCCACCGAGTTGTCTGCATTTTACCATAAGGAACGCCAGATTGCAAGAAGAGGGTTTCATTTGGTTCAAGAGTTTTTAGAAGATCAATTGTTTCAAAAAAGGATTTCCAATCTCTTGCTACTTTTCCAGAACCACCATAAATGTATAGAGTTTTCCAATCTCTACCATTATGAAGATTCGAAATCATTGCCCTAATGATAGCTTCTGTCTCCCAACCTGCTTTTGTTGAGGGTTTTAAAGCTTCATCACCTTTTGGAAGAGTTGGAATAGTTTCTGGTACTTTATCCATTCTTAATCTTTCTTCCTCTATTAAGCGGCATTTACCATCCATAATCTCTTCCATTTTATTACGGTAATCCATAAAATCGCCTATTTTTAACTTCTAATTTAAACAGAAATTAAGTCATCAAAAAGTTTACTCTTGGGAAGATGCCTAATACATAGATAAGGAAAAACAATAATTTGTGGCTGTAAAAAGATTAAAAGATATCACTTCAATTCTGTTTTCAGTGGAAAAAGAAACTAAAGTCTAAATCAAAGTAAAAAGCATGTTTAGGAAAACAATTCCTAAACTCTAAATTCTAATCATCCTTTAGATTTTGCTTGAAATATCTTCTAGTGTAGCTAGTATTTGCTTTAACAGATCTTCTTCTTCAAGTGCAGGGGTTGTTTCCATATCTGATGTAACAGCTGCTTGACCTTTCATTTTCATCAATATTGCACGCAATCGAGCTGTTAATTCTCTTACTGGTACAACACCTTCCAACCTTTGCTCAGGTCGAGCTTTTTGACCGCTCATCCCTGCTGTTTCTATTGCGATAGTCCCAAAATTATCGCCCCCTATTAAGCGATCGAAAGGACCTATCCTTTGATTGAAGTTCGTAATGTTGCGGAAGTTAACTACTTTTTGGCTTCTCGTTATTATTCCTTTCCTAACTATTACTTCATGTGTTGTTAGTGTATAATTAATTGAATTAATATAGAAAGGTATAAGCACACTGCCAATGAGAGCAATTGATAACATTACTGTACCTACAACTATACCTATGATTATTGCTGTTTCTTTGTCAAGAGTATCATCGAAAAACCATATTAGTGTGATAACTGAACCTATACCTCCAACTATGAGTATTACTAGTAAATAAAATTCCACAAAATATTTCTTCATTAATCTAGAATCAGGTTTGAATGATTCTAGTATTGTTGATTGTTCGATTTCTGATTGTGTTAGTTCGTATTTATCCATTTTGTATCGTGATGAATTTGCTTGGAGCATTAATAAACGATTTTGAAAAGAAAATTTATCAAAGGAGTTTTAGATAAGAGTCGCATAGATTAATATAAACGGAGATATATCAAGCGATTTGTAGTAAAACACTAAAACTGAAGAGTTTAATAGAATGTTCTTCAAAAAGTTTAATATAATTCGCATCAATCAACAGAAAAGAGTAGACAAAATGACATTAGTATCTAATACAGAAGAAAAATTCGAAACAGAATGGATTATTAAAGCTATATCTCATGAAATACGCAGAAATATTATTAATCTACTTGAAGTAACTCCCATCTTACGTATACTGAACTTCTTAAAGAGCTGAATCTAACTACTGGTAAACTAAATTTTCATCTTCGTCAGCTAGTTGGATTAGTAGAAAAACATGATGATGGGTTTTATAGACTTACTCCAGCAGGAAAAAGTATTTTGAAGTCCTTATTGGAAATCAAAACAATTGGGGATGAAGATTCTATGAGTGAAACTCACAGATTTTACAAAGGATTCTCTATTCGCCAATTTAGCCCTGCAGAAGAAACAATAAAGAAGCTCTATGTAATAATCCTCATTATTGCAAGTTTGATATTAATTCCAACGCTGATTACCTTTATAATTCTTATAGCACAAAATGGATTTAATTATAGTGTGGAATTGATAATTACAATTGTACTTATGCCTGCAGTTATTTTTTCTTTAGGTGTAGCAATATTATTGACTAGAAAGTATATCCAATCAATTTCTTACAATGTATATGATACAGAGATCTCTATTAATAAAGGATTTATTATTAAATCCAAAGTTGTTATCCCCTTTAGAACGATTACAAATCTATTCATTCGGAGAGGATTTTTTGATAGGATATATGGTTTATCGTCTCTAGCAATTGAAACAGCAGGACAAGGAGGAAATCAAAAACCTGAAGGAAAAATGATTGGAATTTATTATCCAAATGAGTTGCTAGAAGAAATTCTTGGATTATTGAGAATGTTAGATCCTCCAAGTTACATTAAGCAGAATTTCAAAATTGAAAAAAAACCTCTAGAAGTTCGTTATCTGTTGTCTGAGATTAATGAACAATTATCCCAAGTTAGAGATAAGTTACTAACAAGAAATGAAAAAGGAAAATAGGGATTTTCATTTTCAATTAATTTTTTTGAAATGAACTATATAAGCTAAAACATGTGTGGATAATTAAAACCATATTCAGAGGAAAGAAATTTTAGTCAAAGGAATACTAAATAATTCCTAAAACAGCAATAAATGAGTAATACGAGTTAAAGCACTTTACACAACTTTAAACAATTTTCAAAGGAATCTCGAAATTACAATGATTTGTCACAAGATATATAAAGATTAGACTAAAATACAAAACCATGAAAGTAGTTATTATAGGACACGGTTCTTCTGGCTGGACTACAGCAACAACTCTTCGAGCATGGGACAGAAAATGTGAGATCACTGTTATTGATCCTAAACACTATGATGCTTATCATCCTTGTGCTATGCCATATGCAATTGGTGGTTTGCTGGAGGATGAAACTCCACTCAAGGAATCTATGAATTATGAAAGGATGAATATTAATTTTTTACGTCGCCATAAAGCAATGAAAATCGATCGTGAAAACAAGAATGTTTCAGTTAAAAATCTTGAGAATGAAGAATTATTTGAAGTTGAATATGATAAACTAGTTATCTGTACTGGTTCAATAGCCAAATATCCACCTATACCTGGAGCTGATGGTAAGAACATTTATGCTCTTAAATGGATAGAGGATTCAGAAATAATCCGTAAAGCTGCTTCTACGGCCTCCAAAGTTGTTATATTAGGCGCATCAGCTATTGGGCTTGAAGTTGCTACTGAACTTGCTCATAGAGGTATTGAAACGGTTGTGTTGGCTCGTTCTCGAATTATGCGTCTTCTAATTGATCCTGATTATGCAGCTGAAACTGTTAAACTTCTTGAAGAAAAACTACCAAAACTCAAAATTATCTCAGGTATTGGCATACAGGAAGTTGTTCTTGATGAAAATGGTAATGCAAAAAAAGTTACTACTGACCAAGGAGATTTTGAATGTGACTTCGTTGTTGCTGCCACAGGAATCAGAGCAGAAGTTACTTTAGCGCAAGAAGCAGGCATTAAAATTGGTGAAACAGGAGCTATTGCAACTGATGAAGAACTTTATACTTCTGATCCAGATATTCTAGCAGTAGGTGATTGTGCAGAGACAACACACCTTGTTTCCAATCAGAAGGTACACTCTGCTTTAGCAACTTGTTGTGTTAGAATGGCAAGAGTAGCAGCTATGACACTAGGTAAACCTGGAAAAGCGAAGTTCCCTGGGACATTGAACAACTTTATCGTACCATATATTGACCTTCGTGTTGGTTCTGTAGGACTTATCAAGAAAGCAGCAGAAGATGTAGGATTTGATGTGTTAAGTGTAAAAATAAAAACACATGGTAAGCCTACATACATGCCGGATGCTAAAGAACTCTACTTCAAGATTCTTGTAGAAAAAGAAACAGGAATAATACTTGGTGCTCAAGCTATTGGACCTGATTCAATTTCGGATAATTTGAATATTGTTGCAATGGCTCTACAGAAAAAGATGACCTTCCAAGAACTATTAGAAGCAGATCTTTGTTATGCACCAGCAGTGAATGAAACGATTTACCCCGTCACTATGGCCTTAGAAATGGTTTCAAGAAGATTATTACGAAAATAATTACAAATAATACAACCATAAGGTTGTTTTTTCCCTTTTTTTGTGCTTTTACTTCTTCTTTGCTTTTCGTTAGATGTTTTTTATCTTAGTGTAGAATAATGTTTATTACTCATTTTTCTCATTGGCTGATTATGAGTGAAAATATAAAACCTCCAATTGCAAAAAGAGAGGAAAAAATCACAAAAATTCACGGAATAGAACTAAAAGATGATTATTTCTGGTTGCGTTATAAAGAAAATCAAGAAGTAATAGATTACTTAAAAGCTGAAAATGATTATACAAAAGAAAAAACCAAGCATTTGGACGCGTTTACAGACGAACTTTTCAATGAAATGAAAAATCGTATTAAGGAAGATGATGAGACAGTTCCTTACAAATTCAAGGATTATTACTACTATTCACGAACTGAAAAAGGTAAGGAATATAGCATACATTGTAGAAAATACAAAAACTTAGATAATAAAGAAGAAATTCTACTTGATTTAAATGAAATGGCTAAGGGTCATGAATATTATAAATTGTATACTTCTAAGATAAGTCCTAATCAGAATATACTGGCATACTCAATTGATGATACAGGTTATGAGAAATTAGTTATCTATTTTAAGGATTTGACAACAGGAGAAATCTTTGCGGAAAAACTAGAAAATGTTGGTTGGAATTTTGAATGGACAGACGATAAAACACTTTATTATACTATAAGAGATAAAGCACAACGACCATATGCATTAAAACGACACATATTAGGTACTAATCCTTCAGAAGATATACTAATTTTTGAGGAGAAAGATGTTAAGCGGAATGTTTCTATAAGAAAAACTAAAGATCAAAAACTCTTACTATTGAGTTCCAATTCAAATTTGAGCAGTGAATATCATTTTCTTGACCTCAAAGACCCTCTTGGAAAGTTTGTAATTTTTCTACTAAGGGAAGAAAAACATGAATATATTATAAATCACAAAGATGGTTATTTCTATATTATCACAAACAAAGATGAGTCACCAAATTTCAAACTTATGCGTACTTTTATCGATAAACTTAGTAAAGAAAATTGGGAAGAAATAATTGCTCACAACAAAGATGTCAAAATCGATTGGATTGAGACTTTTGAAGACTTTTCTGTAATTTTAAAAAGAGAAGAAGGATTGGATAAATTCGAGGTTTTCTACGATAAAAATGACGAAAGAAATCACAACATAGAGATGCCCGAAACAGTTTATGGTGCGTGGTTTGGAGATAACCTTGAGTATTCATCTAATATTTTCAGATTTGTCTATACATCTTTAATTACTCCTAAATCAATCTATGACTATTCTTTAAAAGAAAGAAAATTGAAATTAAAGAAGCAAGATGAAATTAAAAATTATAATAAAGAAGACTATGTCACAGAAAGAAAATATGTTATTGCACGGGATGGTACCAAAGTTCCTATTTCTATTGTTCATAAAAAAAACCTAGTTACACCTGCTCCAACGTTGTTGTATGGATATGGATCTTATGGATATCCTATGGATACTTACTTTAGTCCATCTCGGGTCAGTTTAATAGAACGAGGGATAATATACGTTATAGCGCATGTAAGGGGTGGAGGTGAGCTTGGGAGACAATGGTATGACGATGGTAAATTTTTGAAAAAGAAAAACACATTTTTTGATTTCATTGATTGTGCAGAATACCTGTTAAACGAAGAAATAACAACTAAAGACAAATTCATAATACAAGGAGCAAGTGCAGGTGGCTTATTAGTGGGTGCAGTGATGACGATGAGACCTGATCTCTGTCATTTAGTTGTAGCGGAAGTACCTTTTGTAGATGTTGTTACTAGTATGTTGGATGCTAGTATACCACTTACAGCAGGGGAATGGGAAGAATGGGGAGATCCAAAGCAAAAAGATTTCTTTGATTACATGCTTTCTTATTCTCCTTATGATAATATAAAAGCTATAAATTATCCACATACTTTAGTCACCACAGGACTTAATGATCCAAGAGTAGCTTTCTGGGAACCCGCAAAATTTACAGCCAAACTTCGAGCTTTAAAAACAGACAAAAATGAATTAGTACTTAAGACGAATATGGGAGCTGGGCATGGTGGCGCTTCTGGTAGATACGAATCCATGAAAGAAATAGCTTTCATCTACTCTTATGTGTTAGATAAAATGGGATTAGTAGATAACTAGGTTCCTTTTTTCTTCCACAAAATTATTTTTCTTTTTTTTGTGCAAACCTTTAATTAGATTATTTCACTAAATCACAAGATACACAGATTTTAGTGATAATATTGAATAAATACAAACCAGTTGACCCCTTGAAATCTCCAAGATTCTTAGGGATTAAGACATTTATGCGTTTACCTCACTTAAAAACATTAGAAGGTATAGATTTTGCAATAATAGGTGTTCCAGCTGATCAGGGAGCATCGTTTCGAACAGGACAAAGAGATGGACCTGCTGCTATAAGAAGAGTATCTTCTTTACTGCGAGGGCATAATCCTATTTTGAACATTAGTCCATTTGAGTATGTTTCTGGAATAGATTATGGTGATTTACCTGTTGTACCAGGATATATTGAAGATAGTTATACAAAAATAGAAGAAGGTCTTTTTCCAGTAATTCAAGCAGGCATCATTCCTATACTTCTAGGAGGTGACCATGCAATAACCTTACCAGAACTCAGAGCAATAGCAAAAAAACATGGTCCAGTTGCTTTGGTGCATTTTGATGCACACAGTGATACATCAGATGAATATTTTGGGCGTCCATATAATCATGGAACACCTTTTTCAAGAGCGGTTGATGAAAATCTTCTCCTTGTTGACCATTCAATTCAAGTTGGTTTGCGAGGTTCTACATTTTCCGAAAATCATTTGGAAATACCAAAATCTATGGGGTTTGAAGTTATAACAATGGAAGAAATGCAAAAAATTGATATTAATGACTTGATTCAAAAAATAATCAATAGGGTAGGAGATGCAAAGGTTTTCCTTACTTTTGATATAGATTT
>JAUVXQ010000036.1 GCA_030603505.1 Candidatus Heimdallarchaeota archaeon
TTATAGTCTTGTACCATCCTTTTCCTTTGAAACGTAAGTGACCGATCTTATGTCCATTCTTCTTTAATTGTGCTAGACTTTTGATATTTGTCCATAGAGTGTAATTGACCATCTGTAAAACCTTGGAATGTACTTCTTTCAACTCGGGCATAGAAGTATTTTTTAGCCCTACTATAAACGATTGAGTTTTGATTTGTGTGAGCTTTTCTCCCTTCTCCCGCGCTTTCTTACACTCTTCTAGCAGCCTATTATAGAGTTTTCTACAAATGTCCAACTGTTCAACAAGTTTTGCTTGTTGCTGTTTGTTCGGGTACAGTTGCACTTTGTAGGTTAACATCAGTTCATTTCCTTATTTCCTTAGTACTTTTTTCACTATAAAAAGACGAGTATATGCTAAATTGATGCTTCTATCGCATTCATCCCCCACCTAAAGTTAGGGAATTTCTGCTATGCTCAACATTTAAATTATATGTTAACAAATAGTATGTGTGAAAGCTATTAAAGGGAAAGTTGAATTGGAGTTAAGAAATGGAATCGGTATTTTACTTTCCGATACTATTAAATTAGGTGTGGATGAGGAGAAAGAATTTAGTTTCTTGTACAAAACAACATTAGGGCGTTATACATCTGTTTTCTCGCAAATAACTGAAATAGAGAAAAGAGAAGGAGAAACAATCTTCAAACTTGACAAACGCATAGCAGGAGAAATAGGTGATGGAGATAGTGTCGAACTTATTTTTTCAGCAGCTCCTCCACAAGCTGAAATCGTTTATTTAGCTATCCAAAAACAAGTTCCACTCCCACAAGGGGATTGGTCAAAGATTGTCAAGGAAGGTAATATTGGAAAGATAATCGATTATGGTAATAATCTTAGTTTTGTTGTCCCTGCAAAATTAAGAGAACCCTTTGTAGTATCAACACAAATAGTTACTTCTCTTCCTTATCCTCCCGCAAAAATTCATGAAGGAACAAAGTTTCAATTAATAAAAAGGGATCAATCTGAGTTCACGAGAATTCTAGCTGATGCTTTGAAAGCACGAAAAAATCGAGCCGAAGAACTTGAAAAAGCGGTTATTAGTGGTTATTACGAGAAAATCATTGAATTAAAAAATGATAAACTAGAAAGTTTGGGTAGATCAGTAGAATTTCATACAGAACCGCGAGTAGTGTTTGATACTTTAAAATCAGCTTTCACCTCATATTTCACATTTCAAGAGAACGTTTCTCTGGAATCTGATGATAATTTTATAGGAAATCTGATGTTTGTAACAAGTAAAACCGTGGAAGGCACGGAAATAGTCGAAATGATAGTTAGCGGAAAAGAAAGAAGTGGCAACATTGCTATTTGGATATATGGAGAAGATTCAGAGAAGATACAAAATAAAATGAAGAAAGAAATTTTGCCTAAAATTCTACAAGTGATAGAAGGAGTAAAAGAAGGACCGGAATTGATTCCTATGTACTGTGCTGGAAACTGTGGAGAAATGTTGGATTTAGAGCTCTTTGATGAAAACGGTTTAGCAAAATGTCCTGCTTGTGATACACTAAACATGTTACCTTCAAAACTGAGAGTATAATATGATTCTGTCACCTTGTCTCCTCCTAGAATCTTCTTAGAGGGTCATTTGGATGTGATGGTCAAGTCTTCATTCACCACTAGAGGTGAACATTGTGGAAAATTAATCAGACACTTACCACGGGATGATTAGGACAGAAGCAATGTGAAAGACTGTGGGAATGCTTAAGTCATGATTGATTAAGGCAATAGATATTTATGTCTTTAGTTGATTAGAAATCCAAAGAAGTGGTAACATGACTTCCATGAGTCACTAAGATATAGACATCCAGCTACTGGAAAAGATTTGTCAATTTTTTAGCTAGAGTAGTACTTCAAAATTCTTATAACTCAAAATCTACAATTGAAGTCAATTCTATATGCTTTTATTTATAACTGTAAAAAGAAGAATATAAATCTTCAATATCTAACCATTTAACAATATCACTACCATCATAATATCGAGGATCTACTGATTTTACACCAATCTTGTCAAAACAAGTATTATCGCTGGAAACGATTATGATATGATCAAAGTTTGAACCTATTAATAGAGATAATTCTCCAACATCGCAATCACAGAAATCATCAAAGATGTATCTCATGTTTTCAGTTATCATCTTGATACTATCCATAGTTAAATCTAATAGATTAATGTTGAATGTTTCAAGAAGACAATTTAATCTTCTTATCTTATCTTTAAAACGGTTGAAGTTACTTTCCTTGTATATTAGACATTTTATATTCTTTACTACTTCTAATAAGATAGGTGTTGTTACACATAAGGAGATTTTTGCTTCTTTCAAATTGTTTAGGAATTCAGAAACTCTTCTACAAGTTTCTAGATCACGTGTTCCATACATTATAAAATCTAAAAATACTGTTGTATCAAGGTAAATCTGATTCTGAATATCCTTAGTGATCATTTTCTTCATCTTTAGCAAATGATTGAATTGATTTTTGAAAATCCTCTATTGAGGACGCGACTTTTCCAATTTCCACTACAGACATTTCTTTATCAAATATTCTAAACCAAATTATATCTCCAATTTTCCATTTCAACTCGTTAAGAATCTTTTTTGGTACATTAACATATCCCCTTGATTCCAGAAATGACTGATTTTCTTTTAAATCAATATGTTCATATTTTAAGGGATGTCTAAAATCCTCTTCATCTATAAAGAAAATGTCATTTTCCCATGCAGTCTCTACATAAGGAGATTTTTCAAGAGGCATAGATGGTGAAAAATCAAAGTCGTCAAATGTCTTTACTATTTTTTTGGTTATTTTCATTCTCAATCCTCCATTTCTTCTTTAATTTCCTTTATAATATTAAATAATTTCTCTACACCATATTTTGAGAGGTATAAAGATAACATACTCGTTTCATATCTATCTTCCATTACTCGAAGAAATAGAGTAATGTGCCTGTTTTTTATTAATTCATCTTTTCCAATTATTTCTCTTGTAGATATCTCATATTTAATATCAGAGAGGATACCTTTCTTATTAGTTAATTCTGCTATTATTATTTCATAAAATTCTGTTTCAATAAGGGAATCTATGATTTTATTAATTTTATCTTTTGATTGTTCTTTTAATTGTGATTCTCGGTATAGTTTTTTAGAAATAAATCTTGTATATGCACTTATTATAAGATAAGATGTTAGATTTGATAAATCACTTGGTTCAAATTCAAAGAGTTGCTCTGTAATATGGTTTTTGCTCATTCTAACTCCAAATCCGCTTTCATCAAACTCAAAACGTAATTTATTTTCAATGAAGGAATTATTTATGTATTTAAGATAATCATCAGTATATTTCAAATCGAATTTTTCAACAAGTTCTTCTATCCTTTCAGTAATATTAGGTTTTTCACTCACAAAAACACCTCTTTTTTTAGATTTAATGATATAATTCCTATTTAGTATAAAAATCTAAAAGTATTTTGGTTTAGACTAATTTAATTTTTGGAATATTCTATAAAATTAAATTAGCAATAGAACTTGAAGACCTTAATAATTGTAGTTTCAATTGCTAGATTTCGTATATTTTAATTTTTTCCAGCAATAGATCCTGCATCTACTGAAAAACTGTCGGAAAGACATAATCCAGTTAAACATTAACATTGATTTGACACTTTCATATTAATTTTTCCATTTTATTGCTAGATTCTGTTTTACTTTATAGTCAAACTGGTTTTCTAAAATGCATCATGGTCCTAAGCATTTTTGATTAAAATATTGCATTAATTCTGCTTCACTTGGTTTTAAGAAAAAAAAATTGTAAAAAAGAGTAGGAGAGTTAATTGAACTATCTTATATCATCGGTGTAGTTGGTTATCAATCCTATAGATTCCGGTCCTAAGTGCGAAAGTACTGACCCTCGGCTATGGACAATTTGCATTTGTACTTTAGGATAATGTTCTTTTAATATACTCTCTACTTTTTCAGCATAATCAAGCCTGCTCCCATAAACAATAAAGAATTCTTTTGGATCTCGTTTATAATCATCTGTACTAAGAGCACAAGTCATTTCCAACCCTGATTCTACATCCTTTGCATTTCCAGCAGGTACAACAAAACCTTCTTCGTTCATGGTTACTAGAGGTTTCTTACGTAACATTGACCCAAGTATGAATTTGCTTGTACGAAGTCTTCCACCTTTCCAAAGATAGAGGATGGTGGGTAAGAAAATTACTGTTTTGATTTTTATTGCTTGTTCAGTGAGAAATGAAGCTATCTTTTCTCCAGTATAACCTTTTTTTATCATTTCCACTGCCATTTTGATTAGAATTACTCCTGGGTATGAAGCTGATTTAGCATCAATATTATAGATTTTAACATCCTTGTTTTTTCGATTAAAGTTTTTAGCAGCTATTCGAGCACTGTTAATCGATCCGCTTAATCCTGCTGTTATATCAATTACAATTATCTCTTTAGCACCGTCATCTACATGCTCTTGATAAGCTTGGTAAAAATCTAAGGGTGCAGGTTGGGAAGTTTTTGGAACAAAGGAATGGATTTTAAGGATTGGAATTTTCATGAATGCTTTTTCATCTTCAAAGTTCTTATAATACTCATCACGGTCGAATGATTCATCTTCTTTAATTACTTCATCACCGACCATAACAGTTAAACAGGCGACTTTGATGTTGTTCTCTCTAGCATAATCCCAAGGAATGTCTGTTGCACTATCAGTTACAATACGAATGGTCATGGTAGTTTTTTCTTTTGTACACATAAAAACGTATTGTTGAGAATTTGGAAAGAATTAGACGATTTGGTCCAAAACTCATAAATGTTCAATGAACTCCACACATTTTAAACATAAGTTTCTTAAATCAGAAAAATATAATTTATTTGGCGTAATTGATAGAGCTATCAAAATTTAGTATGTTTCTCACTGAGAAGGAAAACAATTTTCTAGGAGGATTATTGGATTTTAGATTATATAAAACACTACACGAATTTTTTGTTAGTATTATTGATAATTGGTCAGTAATTCTGTTTTCTGAACTTCTTCCAGTTCATCAAGCAATTGTATCATACGTTTTAATGATATATTTCCATTACCCAAGATTAGATGAATTATATACTAAATATCCAACAATAGAGGTAGCATCAAATTTTATACCTGTTTTAACAAGGCAGGGTCAAAAAGAGAAAATTATGAATATTATAAGTAGTTTTTCAGAGGAAAGTATAAATGAAGCTTTAATTATTTCACAAATTGATCTTCTTATTTGGAAAAGCTACTATCATGTCCATTATCATGAATTCACAGAAGCTGAAGAGCTAATAAGTTTAGCAGAAAGAAAAATCGATGAAACTATAGAAAAAGAACAATTTCAGATAACTTATTATCAACAAAAAGCATCAGTCAAAAACACTCTAGTAGTCCTTTTTGATAGAAAGAAAGATCACCACCAAGCTATAGCTGAATGTAAACAAGGAATAAAACTCTTAGAAGATAACAAAATTAATGATAGGTACCTTCTTGGAACATTGTACAATTCTTATGGAAACGCTTTAGACATTTTTGGAGACCCATTTGCGAGAGAAAAGTTTGAAATTGCGTTAGAGCATTTCACAAAGAATAATATTAAACGAGGTATGGCTGTTTGTCAAGGTAACATTGCGTCTTTAATGATAAAAGAGGGAAAGTTTGAGAAATCTTTGGAGTATTGCTTTTTGTTCATTGAAATAATGGAAAAGTTTCAAGATCAAAGAAATATTCTCATTACCTATAATTTAATCTATTCGTCCTTAAAGTCATTGGGAAGAATGGAAGAGGCTGAAAAGTATCTAACAAAAGCATTCGAACACATGGATAAATATAAGCTTGAAAATGATGAGATATATCTTGATGCTTCAGAATTTTATGCCCTTATTGGAGACTTTAAGCATGCAGAAAGAAATATAGATAGATATTATGAGTTATTAAAAGTGGATGAAAAAGAAACTATGAGAAGAGCGACTTGGTTGATGCACAAAGGATTCATTGAGTTAAAGAAAAAAAATATCTATAAATCTGAACAGCAATTGAGAGAAGGGATAAGAATAGCTAAAAAGCAACATTATTCTTCCTTAGTTCTTCAAGGTTTGATCTATATAATTGAACTTCAAATTACTAAATACAGAATGGAAGAAAATCAGCAAATAAAACAAAAGATTATTGATGAAATAGAATTACATAGCCAAGAGAGTGTGATACTATTAAGAGAGCATAAATCAATTTTCCAGATGGTGAATTATGAAATCTTATTAGCAACTGTCTATATTATGTCATTAAAGCTAAGACTTGCTAGCGATGTTCTAAGAATAGCTCGCTTAATTTGTGAAAGATATAATTTACAGAAACAGTTAGAAGGAATTAAAGAAAAAGAAATAATTGTAAAAGGTTTATTAGCATTATCAAAACAATCAGAAAGAGAGAATGAAATCCTTCAAGCTCAAGCTAAATTTGAAAATACACTAGGATATCATTCTACAAGGGGAGTGAAAGACGCTACTTACATTTCAACCACAAATGAGAAACAAGATATTCTTTACTTATTAATAATACTTCCTTCTGGTCTACCTTGCTATTCTTACAATTTCAAAAAGGAGAGATTGCATGATGATGAGCTTCTAATCGCTGGTTTAATCAATGCAATCCAGAAATTTAGTTCAGAAATATCAATAGAGAGAGGAGTATTTAGAATGCTGCAACATTCTGATTACTTGCTATTACTTGAACCTAGAGAAACGTTTACAATTGCATTATTTACAGAGAATTTCGCTTACAAAATTAAAGAGAATATAATTCTTTTAGCAGATAAAGTTGAAGAAGAAGACATAGATATTTTGGAAAAGAGAGGTTTTATAAAAACGGAAGAACTTTTGCCAATAACAACAAAACTAGATGAATTATTAAAAGAAATTTTCATTGAATCTTAATCTTATTCGGGAACACGCTCTTCTTATTAGACAGAGGTAGTTTTCATTTACTAATACTAAATCTTAAAATAACTTGTATTATACAGTATTTCACTATAGTTTAACAAAGAATATGATAAGGTGATTAAGATTCTATTTGGCAAGAAAACAAGAAGTATGCATGATCTATTTGTTGAGAATTGTACACTAGTTGAAGAAGCTTTCCATCTCATGTCTGACGCTGTTATAGCTTTTCTAGATCAAGATTTCGAACAAGCTAAAACAAAGACAGAAGAAACTATTCTAGTGGAAAAGAAGCAAGATCGTTTACGGGAAGAAATAACTGAGCGCTTATTTAGCAGAGAAACAATGGCTTTTTCACGGTCTGATAGACTTAAAATCATTGAATCACTAGATAAGATTGGAGATAAGATAGAAATTGTAGTAAGAAAGCTAATCCAATTCCCCCACGATGTTCCTGATTCTTTGCAAGGGGGTATAAAAGACATTGTAGACAAAAGTAGAATTTTAGGTACCGAAGTCAAAGAATTAGTTGTTGGTGTTCTTGAAGATTTCAAAAAGGGAAAAGAACATATCACAAAAATAACTGATATTCGTCGTGAAGTAAGAGAGATACATTGGAATCTACTTGAAAGCAATTTTAAGGAAAACTACAAAGATTTCTTAGTTTTCGACCATAATCAAAATCTAATCAAAGACCTCTGTAAAGCTGCTGACAGAGTTGAAGATTTCGCTGACCAAATCTATGGTTTAATCTGTAAATATGCTTTGTAGATCTTAGATGAATAAATTACAGGATGGTACTTAGATGGATGTTGTGGTCATTGTTCTTCTGATTTTGATGCTGGCTCTATCATTTGGCATAGGTGCTAATGACGAAACTATGGCCACTTTAGTGGGAAGCAAGTCAGTAAAACCAAAATACGCCTTAATTCTTGCTGGAATATTAGTTTTTATTGGAGTATACTTTTTATCAGAAAACGTTGGAAAAACAATAGGTACAAACCTACTAGGAGAGAATGTCGAATATAATGTATTCATGCTCCTTGCTATTGGTATTAGCACCACAATCTGGCTTATTGTAGCGTCTCGAACAGGCGCACCAATCAAGTACAACACATTCAATAGTAGGATCAGTTTTTGGTGTTACTATAGTTTGGAGTATCAGTAACGCACGTTATGAAACTTGGTTAAAATCGCCAGAGGCTTTCTAACCGTCGTTTGAAGGGGGTTTCACCCTTGACCCCTCACGTGCGTTGAGGGGTAGTCATGAAGACTTTTCCGTTATAGTTAGTACGTCATCATCACAGAGCTAGCTAGGCTCCCTGTTTCATGGAGAGTTGACTGAGGTACAACTACTTGTGTAGTTGCGAAACAGGTAAGTGATGAAGATCACACTATCTCTACATATGTATTTTTAAATTCATATATAAACCCGTAGAAAAAAAAGTCCGTTTTTACTCTCCCTCTATATCTCCTCTTATTCAGTTAGAGCGCGTATGGCAAGATTAGTCAACTTTTCTACATTCAGTGGACGACAGTGGAAGTTTTATAGATTCAATAAATTGGAGTAAAATGGGAGACGTGGCACTTGGATGGGTAATATCACCACTATTAGGTTTTCTAGGTGCTTATGGTGTTCAACTTTTAGTATCAAAGATAATGGCTTCTCAACAGAAAGGTTTACGTAAACTCGAAAAAATGGAGAAATTCTTTATATATTTTCTTATCGTATCTGTTTGTTGGACCCAAATAAGCAGAGGGGGCAATGATTCTGCAAATGCTCTAGGAATCATGTATGGTTTAATTGAATCAGGTGATTTTTCCGCAGAATATTCCACTTACCTTGTGCTTGCAACTGGTGTAGTACTAGCTTTTGGATTGGTTGTTGTAGGAAAAAACGTTATAAAAAACGTAGGAAAAAATCTTATCGAAATGCGACCTTCAGATGCATTTAGCATTCAAATATCTACAAGTATTATTCTTTTCGTGGCAACGTGGCTCGGTTTTCCTGTTTCTGGAAGTCATATTCTTATTTTTGCCGTATTAGGAGCTGGGAGAGTGAAAGGACAAAGACCAGATAAAAAATCCTTCAGAAAAATGGTTTTAAGCTGGATAATCACTTTTCCTGTAGCTGCAACTTTATCGGCCCTATGTTATACAATTTTCGTTCTAGCTATTTGAATTCCATACTTTTTTTTAAATTAATAAATGGAAAGGAATTTATGATTTGATTTTGTCATATTGGCATATAACATGATCTTCCTTAGAGAGTCATTGCTGGAAAGCTCACTCTAAGGGGGTAAACCACGTACCCTCCTACCCCGCCCACATTACGCTTAGGTAATGCTTGCGGATCGCCTTTAAGTAAGATGTTGTAAGCAGCGTTAACATCAGCATTGATCAACAGACCTGTTGCGGAACGAAACAGTCCTC
>JAUVXQ010000080.1 GCA_030603505.1 Candidatus Heimdallarchaeota archaeon
ATTTGGCTTACAGGAGTACCCCATACAGATTCACAAAGTAACATTATGGGTAATGATAGGATTGTACCGAAATATCCAAAAGCTACTCCAAATCCTCCTACTTTACCTACATCTTTTGGAGATGAAATAAATGCTAGCATAGCATCATAAAATGCAAGACTCCACTGATAAGCTAAATTGGCAATAACATAGAAGACAAGAACCAAGGTTAAACTATGAGTAATACCTAGCAAACTAGCGAAAATCAGGATTACTCCTGTTAAGGTTATAACAAAAGGTTTCCTTCGACCTGCTCTGTCACTAAGAGCACCCATGATAGGCATTCCTATTGCTATAATGATTTGCGTAATAGATACGACAAGTCCATAAATGGCTTGAGAATGCTTATAAGAAAGACCATATTCTAACTGACCAATAATTAGGATATAACGATTTATAATTAGACTAACAATAACCATAGAATAAATCGTATTCGCAAGATCATAGAACGACCAACCTAACACATTTTTCTTTGAAGTTTTTGTTTCAACTTCTACATCTTCGAATTGTTCTCCCCTTAAAATATTGTTTTTTACTTTCTTATCATCAGAAGACATGGATGGTGTATTCGACCATTTATATAAAAATATATTCCCCTTTATATCCCATATACTTAAAAACTATGAGTAGACGTATTTTGCATGCATAAACAAAACTCGAAAATCGTATTAGCTAGTTTATGTTTTATGATTTTCTTCATATTTCATTTGAATGTTTTAATAGGAGAAAGTGTTCTAGCATCGAGCGATGGAAACAATGTGGTGAAACTGTCACCTGAAATGAATGAAATTTTTAATAATGAAACAAATATCCCAAATGGAGAATATTACGGAATATTAGCTGATTTAACAGCTGATACAAAGTATACTATTGAAATGAATTCTACCCAAAATGTTGACTTTATAACAATGGATTTGGAAAATTTCATCAAATTCAATTCAACTTTTAATGAATCTTCATCGGAGGAATTTAGTTACATCAGCGATATTTCCGAATTGAATACAACATCGATTTCATTTGATTTATTATATGAAGAAGAAACTAGGTTATTCTTTATTATCGAAAATGCTGAATTAATTTTAGGTGGAATAAATGGTACTGATAATTGTGATATAACTCTTATTTTGACATCTGAAGAGCAAAGTGATTATGTTTTTGCAATAGTTATAGGCTTTATAATTCTCTTATTCATAGGTTTAGCCATCTATTTAAGAAAGAGAAAATAAAGTTTTTTCAGCTTTCTTTTTCGATTTTTTCAAGATTCTAAAGGACCCAATAATCTTTTTGAGCTTTTTTTACTAAATTAATCATATCTATAGTGTGTTCAGTTATATTTTCCTTTTTTACATCGTCACACAAAGAAGATTTTTCACCTAAAATCCCCTTTAGGTATTTCTTGCTTACCGTTGCTAGCTGTTTCAAATAGTACCCTCCTTCTAAAACACTCACTATTTTTCCAGAAGTTAATTTTTCAGCTATTTCATGAATCATGTAACCAGCGGCTTGGTATGCATCTGAAGTGATATTTAAGATACCTGTAGGATCACCCTTTAATGCATCAAACCCGATAGAAACAAGAATAATTTCAGGTTTATACTGATTCACAATTTGTAAAGCTGTTTTCAAAGCGTAAAGCCAATCAACATCTTCAGTATTTGGTAGAAGTGGTATATTTACTGTAAATCCTTCTCCTTCATCTATTCCCACTTCTGAAGGGTATCCTGATCCTGGATATGAGTATTGAGGATGAGCATGTAATGACAAATAGAGAACATCCTTTCTGTGTTGGAATATGTGAGCAGTACCATTTCCAAAATGTTGATCTATATCTAATATAGCTATTTTCTTGATATTTCTCTCACTAATTAGCCATTCAGCTGCAATAGCGATGTTATTAAATAAGCAGAAACCTCCACAAGAATTTACTTCAGCGTGATGTCCAGGTGGTCGAATTAATGCAAAGCTTGTTTTTGATATGCCATCAACTACCACTCTTGTTGCTTTTATAGTTCCTCCTACAGCTAACTTAGCTGTGGTATACGAATGCTCATTCATGGAAGTATCAAGAGATACCATACCTCCTCCTAGTTCTGAAACTCTTTTAATTTGATAAACAAGGTCAGAAACATGAACTCTGAGTATCTCTTCCTCTTCAACTAATTCAGGCTCATCAATTTTGATTATTAGTGAACTTTCAGATTTCAGATTCTCTACTCCCTCAAGTATGGGATTTAACCTTTCTGGACGCTCTGGGTGCGAAGTATCCATTTTATGATTCTTGTAACGTTCTGAGTAAATGACTATAAGATCGTACATTTAGTTTAACTAGGTACTAAACCAAATAATCTTTTCGCATAGTTCGATCAACAGAATATTTTATTTGGTAATTGAGGACAAAAATAAGAACTATAAATTTATATATGGTTTTCATCAGAATGATTGTAATGTCAATGGGGTTAAAGAATGGATTTCTTAGTTGATGTTGGACTAGCGCTACTCTTTGCAGGGCCTATCTTTTTTTCCAATGCAATTCCGTCAGTGTTAGGAGGAGGCTATCCTGTAGACGCTTATAAGAATTTCTTCGATGGAAAGAGAATTCTAGGAGATCACAAAACACTGCAAGGATTAATTAATGGAATACTTTTTGGTTTTTTCACAGGTGTAATTATATGGTATACCGTAGGTGAAACTATGAGTGCAAGGTATGAACATCTAGGTTTCCAATACCCATTCTGGATTGGCATATTATTTGGTTGGGGGACTAACTTTGGTGATTTGATAGGGTCATTCATAAAACGAAGAATAAATATAAAATCTGGAGGTAAATTTCCTGTTTTTGACCAGCTTGGTTACATGGTTTTTGGTATTCTCTGGGCATGGCCTGTGTATAAAGCTATTCCATGGCAATTCTGGGTTTCTTTATTGATTTTTGCTCCCTTAATTCATATATTATCTAATCTTTTTGCTTATGCTATAAAAGCAAAAGACGTACCATGGTAAACTACTGCTTCATATAGAAAAAGAGCTGTTTAATGCACTGTCGATAAAGTCAAATTTATAAAGGAAATTACGTATAGAATATTGTAATAACTTAAAAGTCGTTTTAAATGAAAGTAGATTCAAATGGAAAGGAGTGCACTCTAACTTGTCGTTCCTTTATGTGCAGTAAACGAATGTTGAAAATAATAAGAGATGGGGAAAGCAAAAGCTTCATCTGTCGCTTAGATGAATATGAATGTCTAGGATACAGCTGCAGTTATGCGGAATGTAGAGATAGATTACTTAGTGACGATGGAAGATGTTTAAAACCTGTTCAGAAGGAACAGAAACGTCCAAAGGCAAAGAATCTTACATTTGAACAACACACTAATGAGCTTCGACAAAATCTAGATGATAGATTACAAAAGAAAATTAGCAGAAAGTTGAAATAAGCTTATGACTAAATCTTAAATATCTACATTATAAAAGGTCTATAAGAGGAAGATGTGATGTTAAAATGATTCCTGATAGTTCTAGTACAGGTCAAAAAAAGCTTTTAACTTTCGGAATACCAAGTCTAGATGAAATTTTAGGGGGAGGAATACCTCCTGGATCAAATGTTCTAATAGAAGATGCAATAGGTGCTGAAGCTGATCCTTTTGTTCTACAGTTTCTTGCTGAGGGTCTTAAAGCAGGTGAATACGGTTATATTATGTCAACTGAACACCCACACGACTATTATGTCGACATATTGAATGGGATAGGTGTTAACCCAGATATGCTATCAGCTACTGGGAGATTACAATATATTGATGCCTTTAGCAACCCTTTTGGATATGCAGATAAGAGAGATTCACACCAACACACTGTAAATGATTTAGGCCAACCAAGAGAAATTAATGAGACAATAAGAAGAGCGTTTTTGCATGTCCAAAATCAAAAGATTATGAAAAGAGGTATAGTCTTATCACTTTCATCGATAATTTACGCATCCAACGAATCGAAAAATATCTTGTTTTCTTTTCTACAAAATAGATTAGCAAGCAATAAAAGTGATGGGTCTGTAACAATTTTCTTACTACATTATGATGCCCACGAACCGTTATTGGTAAGAGCAATAGAACATAATTGCGATGCAACTATAAGAGTATCAAAAGCTAAAACAGATAATGATAGACCTATTACAGAAGTCCGAGTTATTAATGTAAAAGGCAAACCTGAGTTAGTAGGAGAACCAGTGCTTTTCGAATTCTTAAGTGGAAAAATCTTGCCCTATCATGAAGGTGAAAAGTTTTAGATATATCTTTTTTCTTTTTTTTCAGTGGGAATTAAAGATAGGTTTAATAATCAATATGAAAAGAATAACACAAGAAACTTGATGTTTGATTACTTATTTAAAACGATAATTGTTGGAAACCCAGGAGTAGGGAAAACATCAATAACACTCCGATTTGCTACAGGTGTATTTAAATCGAGATATCTCCCAACAATAGGCGTAGAATTTTCAGTAAAAGATATTGAAGTGAAAGGACAACAAATAAAATTACAATTATGGGATACAGGAAGCCATGATCGTTTCTCTTATATTAGACCGATGTATTATAGAGGAAGCTATGGCGTTCTAGTAGTTTGTGATTTAGCAAATAAGCAGACACTTAAAGAACTCGATAAATGGTTCACAGAAGTATATTCCAATACTGAGGAAGTGATACCAGCAATATTGATAGGTAATAAAGCTGATTTAGGCGATAAACGCTTGATATCGCAAGAAGAACTTTTACAATATGCTTCAGAAAAGAAAGACGAGTACAAATTAGAAGAAATACCAGTCTATGAAGTTTCAGCGAAAAATGGGCAAAATATTAATGATATTTACTTTCACTTAGCAGATTTAATGATCAAAAAATCTCATGAATCTGAATAGATAACGTATTAATCCGCTTCTTCTTATGTTATAATTAAACATTCAAATGTTTCTTTAGAAAGGTTGTATGCAAATATTTAAGTTATTTTTATTCAAGATAGCTTAATTAATAAATTTAGATTATTTTAGGAGAAAAAACTGTGGCTAAAATAGTTGATGTCCGTATAAACGGAAGAGGGGGGCAAGGAGCTGTGACAGCTTCTCGTCTATTAGCAGAAGCAGCTATCATAGAAGGACAATATGTTCATGCTTTCCCTAACTTCGGTCCTGAAAGGGCAGGGGCTCCAGTTACGTCATTTTCAAGAATCTGCTCTGAGCCTTTTACAGAGAAAATAGAAGTTTATAACCCAGATATCGTGGTAGTAATAGATTCTTCTTTGTTGGGTGAAGTCCAAGTAGCTGAAGGTTTAAAACTTGGAGGTACAATTATTTGTAACTATGAAGGGAAAATGGAATCACTAAAATACTATTTTGAAGAAGTAGATTCTAAAATTTATAAGATATCTGGAACAAGAATTGCTAGGGAAGAGCTGGGAATAAATAAACCAAATATGGTAATGTTAGGTGCGTTGTTAAAAGTTGCTCCAGTTGTTAAACTTGAAAGTCTAATCAAAGTAACTAAAGAAAGATTCAAAGGTGTAATTGGCGAAAAAAATGCTAAAGCTATGCGAAGAGCATATAATGAGGTGACAGGTGATGAGACAGTCTAATGTCTTGTTCATAAAAAAGCAGAGTTACCCAACTTTAGGCCCCCTAAATATTATTTTCTCGCGGGAAAACTATATTTAAAAATGACCTATTTACAGAGAATTTCATAAAATTTCTTTAAACATAAGAAAGTTTCTGGTGAAAAAATGATATATAAATTTCCAAGCAAAGAATGGATTGAATCCTATAAGGATAGTCTAAACGGTGAAAAGAGTAAACCATGGCAAGAAACTGCTAAAACGCGGGAAGGCGACTTTCTATTTGCTATAGAACCAGATGGAAAATTAAAGAAAAGGCACACTTTCTACATAGATCTATGGCATGGAGAATGTAGGAAAGTAGACAGTTCTGAGGATGGAAAAAAATTACTGGAATCTGTGTTTGAGTACAGAGGAATATTTACTCAAGACAGCTTATTAATAAATTTAGATTATTTTGGGTGAAAAAACTGTGGCTAGCATAGTTGATGTTCGTATAAACGGAAGAGGAGGGCAAGGAGCTGTGACAGCTTCTCGTCTATTAGCAGA
>JAUVXQ010000124.1 GCA_030603505.1 Candidatus Heimdallarchaeota archaeon
TTTTACTTTTTTTGTTAGATTCATATTACTTTGTGTTAAGTTCATGCACTTATATATGTGCTCGAAATTCACGGAAAATAGTTCTTTAAGTTCAAGAAATCCTTGAATCTCAATAATCTTATAATTGTTGATAGTTGAGTAAATTAAAGAATAGAAAAAGAACGAAGTTATATTTTTGGGATTTTATTTTTTATACTTATTAACAACTTCTTTGAACAGTTCAGCACAACGTTCATCAGAGAGGTTTTGCATAGAATTTTTCATGCTTATAGCTAATTTATCAATTAATTCTAGCAAAAATTCTTTTATTTCGTTCACCGGTTTGCTGTAGTAAACGAACTTGTAACCCCCCTTTACAAGATTAACTTTGTCTTTTCGAATAACGCCTATTGAAGTCAACCTCTGAATTGATCTAGAAATCGTTGTTCTGTTCTTTGGAATTATTTCTGTTATTCTTTCAATATCAATTCCTTGTTTATTGTGAATACATGAAAGAATCTCTATTTCATTGTCTGATAGGGCAAAAAACGCTTTTATAATATCAAAACATGATAATTCGTCCGAAAGAAGAGAATAAAGAGCGGTAGACATTGTTTATCACTAAAATGTATATGTTACTTTTGCTTCCAAGGATTCAGTAATTAAAAACATCCCACCAACAATATCATCTACTTCATCGATAAAGTCTTCTCTCTTTAAATCGTTCCATTCTAGAACTGGACTGCATACATAGATCTTAACACCAGCTTCTTTTGCTTCTCGAATTGTTTCAATGAGGGATTTTCTTCCTTCTTTCGGAATGAGATTCTCTGCTACACCTTTCTTAAGAAGCAAACCAGCAGACATTGTATAAACCATCTTCACATCTACATCAAGCATAGCAGCAAGAGAAGCTAAATGAAGGGGAGATTCTAGACGATTTTTGTGTTCTTCCCCATGTGTTACAACAAAGATTACTTTGTCCTGTTCAGTCATTCAATGCACCTAAATATACAAGTTAACATCAGCTTCTGAAGCAAATTCCAGAAATGTGGCAGCGCTACCAACAACACATTCATCAATCAGATGCTTACGCTTGATTTTCATGACTTCCATTGTCATTTGGCATGCGATAAGATTCACTCCTGATTCTACAGCGATGTCCATCAGTTCCTGCAATTTTGCAATATTAGCTTTTTTCATCCAGCTCTTCATCATCATTGTAGCCATACCTGTCATTCCAGGCAAGACACATATTATCTGAGGAATAGGCATAGGAATTGCTGTTTCACCAGCTGGTGTTATCTTAATTTTGTTCAACTTCTTCTTCTTAAGCAAATTCAACCCAAAGAATGTGAAGAATATTCCTACTTCGTAGTCCATAGCAGCAGCAGTTGTAGCTAAGAGTAGTGGTGGATATGCTCCTGTTATGTTAGCTTGTGAGGCTATTATTGCTAATCTTTTCTTTTTTTCTGACATTTTAATACCTCATTTTAGTTAGTTTTTTTTATAATGTACTTGAAAATACCATTTTCTTTAGATGATTCTATAAGTTCATTACCAGTAGAATTACACCAAGCTTGAAAATCTGAAACTGATCCTGGATCAGTAGCTAAAATTTCTAAATACTCTCCTATCTCAATATCATTTAATGCTTTCTTTGTTTTGAGAATAGGAAGAGGACAATTGAGTTTTTTAACATCAAGAGTTTTTGTTATTATGTATTCCATCATTTTAATCACTTAAATCCTGCCTGTAATTAGACCACCAAAGTATAAATATTGAAATAGTTTTTTCATAATCCCATAAATACACCAGGAATGCAAACCAATCTTTCTAGGTTCTTTCTTAAACGAAAAATCCAATAAGAATGATTTACTAGAGCTAGTAACTAGAAAACAAAGTGTTTTACCGTCATAACGAGCAGTTGGTTCTTTATTATCTAATTTCGATATCAAATTCTTTACTATGACATCTGCGGAGAAATGAGCAACTGTGCCAGCTTTTGATGCAGGAATGTTTGTGCAATCACCAACAGCGTATATACTCTTTTGTCCTTCAACCTGCAAAGTTTCCCTGTCAGTAATTACGAATCCTTCTTTATCTCCTAATCCTGATTCCTTGATAACATCTTGCCCTTCATGAGGAGGGATTATCACTAGAAGATCATAAGAAGCTTTATCACCTTCAAAAGAGAGAATTTTCTTGTTCTCTGTATTAATTTTATCATAATTGAAGAATGGTTCAAATTCTATTCCTTTTTTCTCGAAAAGTTTCAGTATTTTTTCTGAAACTACTCGAATATTGAAAGGACGGGGTAAAGGATATAGGAATTTGATGTTAGTTTTGTCTCTTATTTTTTTTCTACGTAGATATTCATCTAATAGAAAAGCAAATTCAATCGGTGCAGGGGGACATTTATAGGGTACTGTGGTTGGAGAGATAACAATATTCCCACCTTTGAAATTCTTCAAAGCCTCTCTTATCTTTAAAGTCGCTTCTGCTGAATAGAAATGATGAACATTATCCTTATCAGTTAGACCAAGACTTTTTTCTTTTAGATCGACACCTGTTGCTATAACCAAACAGTTGTAATCAATCACTTCACCATCTTCTAGGGTTATTTTCTTGTTTTCATAGTCTATTTTAGTAGCTTTCTGCTTTATGTGTTTAACACTCTTACGAAGTATTTTAGAAATAGGTTTCTCTAACTTTGACATTGGTTTATCATTAAATGGATAGTAGAGTAACCCAGGCTCGTAAAGATGTAAATCAGCTGGTTCTATTAGTACTATTTCGACTTCTTTTCTTTTTTTTAGTTTTATTGCTAGTTTGTTTGCAATTGTAAGGCCAGCAAAACCTCCTCCAAGTATTACTGCTATTGGCACTTCAACTAACCTACCAAGTTTTTTTAACAATAAATCGATTGAAGTCCGCTTCTTTCACTGTATCAATCAGTTCATGTTTAGCTTTAGCAATCCATGCAGGAATATCCTGTAATGATCCTTCATCACTACTCAGTACTTCAACAAAGTCTCCTACCTCAGATTGTCTAATAGCTTTGATTAGCTCCATCATTGGTCCTGGGCAAAAACTGCCCCTAGCATCTATAGAAATTGTTATTTCATAATCTACCATTTCACACACCTACTTCGGTTATTATAGGTTGTTGCATAATCGTGCATTACCGTTATTAAGTTTTTTCTTTCTTCAAAATGTAGGCTTTAGTGTGAATATTTTTAAGTTCTCATAATCTTCCATTCTTAATGAGCAAAAAACAGAAGATTTTAGTTTTTACATTCATTATATTACTTATTAATCTTCAAGTTCTGCAAATAACAGAATCAGCTTATAGTTTTACTGTATCAAAAAGACAGGAAACTGGTTATTTTTGGTTTTGGGAAGAATTATCTAATCCTCCGGGGGATATTGATGGAGAGGACGTAGTATTTTTTGGAGACAATATCGGTCCATATCATAACTATACTGAAATGACAGACAAATTGATGAATTTAAATTCTAATTTTCCATATTTGGTTGATGTTTTTTCTATTGGAAAATCTTGGCAAGATAGAGAACTATGGTGTGTAAAGATAACGAATGAGACAATTACTTCTGCGAAAACAGAATTTTACATAGTTGGAGCTCATCATGCAAGAGAGCTAATTACAGTTGAAAACGCTCTCTATTTCATCGATAATCTCATTTATAATCAAATCAATTTTGCTAATTACAGTGATCTTCTAGCAAATTCTGAGATTTATGTCATCCCTATGTTAAATCCTGATGGTGTATCTATTATTCATAAGTTTCCTGAACAAAGGAAGAACATGAATCCGATTGACGATGATGAAGATGGTAGTTTATTTGATGAAGGAGAAAGGATGTACTTCTGGGATAGTGATCAGAACACATCTTATTTTGTTGAAAATGATTTAGATCATGATGGTGATATTGCAGAAGACCTTCCAGGGGGAACTGATCTAAACAGAAATTATCCCGTTTTTTGGGATGGTATCGGATCTTCTACTAATAAAAATAGTGAATTATACAGAGGAGAAACACCATTTAGTGAACTTGAAACACAAGCGCTAAGAGATTTTATGGAAGGACATTCATTTAATATAGCTGTTAGTCTACATAGTGGAGCCACAGCTATAATTACACCTTGGTGTTATACTCTCTCACTACCAATAGATGATAAAGATGAGTATAACGCTCTGTTGACCGACTTAAAAGACATTACTGGTTTTAGTTTATGGAATGAAACAGGTTACAATGTAACTGGAGGGTGGGATGACTATTGTTATTCTTATTACAACATTCTAAGTTTTACTCTAGAAACCTATCAAAAATCGTCTAATGATTCGTATTTTGATTTCTTTAACCCTTCAGGTACTGG
>JAUVXQ010000112.1 GCA_030603505.1 Candidatus Heimdallarchaeota archaeon
ATCAAGAGGATATAGCTCTTCTGTATTATCAAAACTATGGCCTAGATGTTGTTTGCACAAGACCTTCATCATATATTGGTAAGGGATTAGCAGAAAGCTTGTTTGCAGGGTATTTAACAAGAAAATTCCAATCTGATAAGAATATTGTTAATATAGAAGTAAGTAATCGTGATGATGTTAGAGACTATATAGACGCAAGAGATGTAGCAAGAGCTATGATAAAACTCCAAACATGTAACAATTCCTCAGGAGAAACAGTGAACATCTCTTCATGTAATCCTGTCTCCAATATCGAATTAATACAGAATTTTGAAGATATGACAAAGAAAAGAGCAAAAATTAACTTCACCACACCAGAAAAAAAAGTATTAGCGATATGGCAAGATAATTCAAAAATTAAAGAATTATGCAATTTTACAACTAAATATACAATTAAGGATTCAATAAAATGGTGCTTTTCCTCATAATTGTATGCTATTTCACAAGATTAAAAAATAGAATAACAAACGCAATCATGTTATGCAAAAGAGTTCTAATGTTTTAATTATCGGTGCTGGAAAAGCTGGAAGATTACTTTTAGATGAATTGAAAAGCCCAAATTACAAAGATTATCTTATTCATGGTTTCATAGATGATGATGAAGAAAAATCTGGAACAAGTATAGAGAATATTAGAGTTTTGGGCAATACAAGCCAAATTCCAGAGATTGTAGAGAAGGAAAAAATAGATCTCTGTATTATCGCTATTCCGTCTATTCAAAGGGAAAATTTAAACAGAATCTTGAACATTATTCAAAGAACTAAATCGAATTTTATGATAGTACCTCCTATTTTTGAGAACTTGAAAATCAATTCCATCGCTAAACCTAGAAAAATAGAAGTAGACGACTTACTTCGATCTCCCACAGAAAATGTTCTAACTGAAAAGGTGATGAAAAAACTACAAAATAATGTATTCTTGGTTACAGGTGCAGCTGGATCGATTGGTTCAGAAATTTGTAATCAGCTAGCAAGCTGTTCTCCAAAAAGAATTATAGGTCTAGATAAAGCTGAAACTCCTCTGTTCGAAATTAGTAACTCAATGAAAGAAGACTATCCTGAAGTTGATTTTATTCCAATTCTTTGTAATATTAAAGAAAAAGAAAGTCTTCAAGATATAATAGAAAAACATAAACCTGATGTAATTTACCATTGTGCAGCCTTCAAACATGTTGGACTAATGGAAAATTTTCCTCTGGAATGCGTTAAAAATAACATTGAAGGTTCTATTAATCTGATCAAAGCTGCTAAAGTTTCAAAAGTGGAGAGGTTTGTTTTTGTTTCAACAGATAAAGCGGTTTATCCCACCAGTGTTATGGGAATGTCAAAGAGAATTATAGAGAAATATATTCTTAGTGAAAATGATGCTCGCACAAAATTCATGATAGTAAGATTCGGTAATGTAGTTGAGAGCAATGGTAGTGTAATTCCTATATTTAAAAAACAGATAGAAAAAGGAGGTCCCATTCTTTTAACAGACGAGAGAATGGAGAGGTATTTTATGACTATTACAGAAGCTGCACAATTGGTTATACAGGCTTCAATATTAGGATCAGGGGGAGAACTATTTGTCTTAGACATGGGAGAACCATATAAGATCAAAAACATCATAGACAGATTACTTCAACTGTATAGTTTGGATAAGGATGATATAGAAATTAAAATAACAGGTAAAAGAAAAGGTGAAAAGCTGTCTGAAAAACTGTTCTATGAATTTGAGGATCCTGCTCTCTCACAGCATAAGAGAATTTTGAAATGTCAATATGAAAATTATAGTGTTCCTGAAAATTTTAAAAAAATTGTTGAAGAGTTTTCAATAGATGTTAAAGATTTGAATAAGGAGGAAATAAGAGAGAAACTCGAAAATCTAGTTAAGTGAAAAAAGAATTATTAGATAGAAAAATAAAGAATTGATGAGAATGAATGTTTCCATCTATGAAAATCTATTCTTGAAGTATGTAAGAAAGTTCTACACTGATAATTCTTCTGTTCAAAGAAATATACTTCTAAAGGAGAAACACTCATTACACGTTAGAGATAATATTATTGAGATTTCTAAAGGATTGAAGCTGTCTTCAGAAGACATTGATTTGGCTTCAATAATAGCTCTATTTCACGACATAGGGCGTTTTAAACAATTCACAACTTATAAAACATTCGATGATTCTAAGTCAGTAAATCATGCAAAGTATGGTATTCAGGTTTTAGAAGAAGAAGGGTTTCTAGAAAACTTGGAGGAAACAGAGAGATCTATTGTTTATACAGCAATTATGAATCATAATGCGATAGTTCTACCTGAAATAGAAGATAAAAAAACGCTCCTCTTTTGCAAGCTTATTCGCGATGCAGATAAATTAGATGTTTGGAATATTATTCTAACAGAAAAAGAAAAAGATGAAAATAATGATATAAGTTTAGGTTTCTCAAATAATACTAATTTTAATCCTGAAATAATAAAAGCTTTAAAAAAGAAGAAAATAATTGATTATGAGCTAATAAAATCAGCACTAGATTATAAAATAATCCTACTAAGCTGGATATACAATATTAACTTTGATTACACTTTCCATTTGATTAAGAAAAGAGGAGAGGTTAAAGAAATAATAGAAACTCTCCCGGAAATTAAAGAAATTCAATCAATGAAGGAAGAGATATTAAATTATATAGAAAGTAGAATAATATCGTAATACTTATCATATTCACTTTGTTGGTTTAATGAAAATAGAAAAAAAGGAAAAAAGAATTTTACTTCTTCTTCTTATATTTATAGAAATAAGTTGCTCCACCAGCACCAATTAATACTATTGCAGCAACTGAAACGGATACACCGATAACCCAACCTTCTACTGCAGCTGCTTCAATATTATATAGTATATACCCTACAGCTTGAAGTCCATCACTGTTTTCAATAATGATAGTTAAATTGTAAGACCCCTTACTATAATCAGCAAGAGGAATCTCAATGGACAATTCAGTGGGTTCCCATTCAGGTAAGAACTCAAAATTGTGTTCAAGCAGAAGAGTGTCACTATCATAAATACTTAAGATACCGTCAGTTGTTATTCTGCTCCTGTAGGAATTCCAGACTGTAAAGTTTACTAATCCATTTTCTTTCCTAATCGAAGTCAAAGATTCTTCATCAATTTCGAATAGTGGTTGAGCATAGAATACTTCTGAACGGAATGCAGTAGTTTCATTAATAGCAAGTTCCCAGATCACTTCTCCAGCTTGATTAACTTCTGTCCAATATTTCATAGGTGTGAGACCATTACCGCAAAATGATCCTAAATAAGTATTATTGGGTAGTTTATCCACTCCAGCGCGATTACCACTGTAATGACTGGGGCTGGGACCTTCATAGGAGAATACTTCGCGAGCAATCATATTATCTTCATCGATTACAAATTCAATAAACCTACTCGTAATACTAGCAAAATCCGTTCTATTATGATAGTCATTATCGAAGATTGTAAAGTGATTATTTCCTACATGTTGTATATCATGCGCACCATAGAAAAGTCCAGGTTTTTCATTTCCATATTTATCATACATAATGAAATCACTTTCATAAGCACCAACTTGCCATAAGACATCGCCAGTATTCTTATCAATTTTGAAGACTGTACTTAAGCTTCGAGCATTGAAATAAATATAATCATTTTCGAAATCCCAATGTAAAGCGTTGCCGTGTAACCAATCTGCTGGACCTTTTCTTGTTTCATTGAACAAGTAATATTCTGTTTGATTGAATGGAATGTGTTCTGATGCTTTCCATTCCCATAAAACAGTTCCATTTTGAAGACATTCATAGATCGTATCATATTCTATATCGAGATCTTCTCCGCCAACTTCTACAGTACCAACTTTTTCTCTTCCTAATCCAAGAAAAGTTTCAGTTAGTGGATTATACTCATAATCGTGGTGATAGCCAAGAGATTCTATGTGTTCTTGTTCATTCGTCTCTAAATTCCAGAAAGTTATATGGGATTTATTATCGAAAACTAATGTTTTGGAATCAATCATACGAGTAGTTCCAATATATCCTTTTATCGCACCTACAATGTTCCCATCAATATCAAAAATGACTGTTGAGACATTAGCTTTGTCATTATTAATAAAGAGATCTACAACTAAGTAGCGATTTATTGCTTCATCAGTTTTGAGAATTGATTGTTTATCTTCTAATATCAAATTTAAAAGAACTTCTGGTAATGAGATTAAGTCATCACTCAAACCCAGAGAAGATTGAAGTGATATATTTGTATCTGTATTTTGAGTTAATGCTTGTATCCCTGATAGATTTATCAGTATCACCAATACAATTGTTGAGGTCATTATTCTTTTCTTCATCTATACTACCCTTTGTTGTTATTCTTGGGGAATTATTACTCTACTATAAAAATTCTTCCCATTAAATTTCTAAATCTTATTCTTAAATTAAAGCAAAAAGAGCTTATCATTTTTCTCATATCTAGATTTTTTTCTTTGTTTAAAGTACAAAAGTATCAGTAAACCAAAAAAATGAACTGAAAAATATAAGGACGATATTTATATTGTAACAATTGTAATTGAAAACGTAGATGGAATTTCAACATTTGGATTCAATTTACTTTATTCTATTCCAATAAATTTATATTCTTATTATCATTTCTTTTTTGAAAATGAAAGGGATAATTCTTGCAGGAGGATCAGGAACTAGACTATATCCTGTGACAAAAACAATCTCAAAACAACTCTTACCAGTTTATGATAAACCGATGATTTATTATCCATTATCTGTCTTATTACTAGCAGGAATAAAAGAAATCCTGATTATATCATCTCCTGAACACATTTCTCTTTATCAGAATCTTCTAAAT
>JAUVXQ010000007.1 GCA_030603505.1 Candidatus Heimdallarchaeota archaeon
GTAACTGATTCCATAGTATGGCATGCTCTATTGGTAATTTTAGCAGGTTCAGTAATTCTCTTTGTAGTTTTCCAAATATTATTCAAATCAATCTACAAGAGGATACAGCATAAAGGAACATTTCATGAATACTGAAGAAAAAATAGTATCTTCTATTTCCTAAAAATTCAATAAATGGTCAATAATATATAGGGGTGGTGAATTGATTATTTTAAGAAAAATTCCAGTCAAAACAAAATAGTGGTCACTTTTTTTCAGCAATTTTAAAATGAGTGGTCATTTACTAATTGATTAGAAATAAAGAATGGTGAGATTATGAGTGAAGAATGGGGACAAATCACTGTTTACGACCCGGTAATGGCCAGTGAATGTGCGGATATGTTTAATGCATTTAATGAATTATGGCTAGGTGGATTCGGAGGAGGAATTCCCTACACAGAACAAAGAGTGAAAGAGTGGTTAGATAAAACATCGGCAATTGCGGACTTAATAGCCATTGATGAAGAAGGGGTGCCTGTGGGTTACTGCGGTCTATACCCTCATTGGCGAGATGAAAAAGCAGCCTATATTACCATATTAGGAGTTATTCCACGTGTTCAAGGAAAGAAATTTGGTAAAAGACTTCTCTTAAAAGCGCTTGAAGTCGCTAAAAATAATGGTAGAGACAGGGTTGATCTTTATACTTGGTCAGGTAACATGGAAGCCATGCCGCTTTACAAAAAAGTTGGCTTGTACTGGGTTCCTGAAACTAGTGTATATATGCAAGATTTCATTCCAGGTTTATTACAAACACCTCTTGCAGTGGAATGGTTTGAAAAACATCAAGATTGGTATGGGTGTTTCAAAAGAGAGCTAACTCAAGCACCTGATAAGTACATTATCGACAAAATGGAACTTTATACTTATGTCTTTGAAGTTGATGATGATAAATTAACTGCAGAAGTTGACCGTTATGGATGGGGGTTTACAAGTATTGCAAGCGTTCTTGATGGTAAAGCAATTTCAATAAAAACTAGGTTGGAATCACACGAAATTTTGATGGGAATTAGTAATACCATGACAATCTCAATTAATAATGATTTAGGTGAAGATATTAGTTTTGCATTGTCTATTACTCCATTCAAAGGTTTAACATGGAAAGAGGAATTTCCGCAATCTATCACCGTTAAGAATGGAGAAAATGTAGAAATATCTAGAGAGTTTGTTGTGGATAACACAGCTACTGAATTTAAATCAAATCATAGAAGTTCTGAAGTAATAAAAACATCAATTTCATTTGGAAATTATAATCTAGAACTATTAACGGGTGGTAAAATTAAACCTGCTGTAAAACTGACAAGTGACTTCCAGTATGAAGTAGCTCCTTTAGGAACAGAAAAAATTGTTTATCTTGATTTATTTAATCACAGTAATAGAAAAATTGAAGGTAAAATTGATATCCAAATAGATGGTATCAAAGAAGGAAGTAAAACGGTAGAATTCAATCTAGAACCAGAAGAAATAACAGGAATAGATATTCCTATCACAATTCCTGTGAAAACGCAGCAGACAGTATTCACTATTTTAGCTAAACCAACAATAAAGATTTCCGGTTCTTATCACAGAATGCCAGAATATAAGATACCAATTGTTGCAGATATAACGAACTTAGCAGAAGTAATAGAAGGACAAAATGAAGAAAGAATAACACTTCTCACTGATTATTGGTCAATAGAGGTATTTCTTAAAGGTGGAAATATGACTTTTGCACGAAGAAATCTAGAAGGTGGTCAAGTAAGATCCATTTTTCAGATAGATCCCCCTTTTGGTTTAGATTTGGATAGAACTTTGAAATTTGATTATAAAAGAGTAAAGGAAGGAAATGGCATCACTTTTGAATTATATGCTAAAAGTAGGAAAGTTGAAGGTCTTAAGATTCAGAAATTTGTTAAAGTAACGCCCGGAATTCGTGAATTTGAACATTGGATTGAGTTGACTAACATATCTAATAGTACGCTAGCTGCAGGAGGAAGATTTTCAACCGGTGTTCCACAAGGACTTAATGTTAATCCCTTTGGAAACTATGCAAGAGTCATTACGCCTGTGAATAACAAGTATATTGAGTGTGATCCAACTTTACCCGTAATGAGTGACACTTTGGTTCCGAAAGAAGCGAAAGATTGGCATGAAACCTGGACAGCAGGAGAATATCTGGGGGAGGCATCTTTTGCAGCATGGTTCTGGAAACCTGATAATATATCAAAAGTTAAAGTAACTAAAGGCATCCTTGATAATCTTGAAAGTGAGTCAAAGATGATAGAGCAGAATGAAACTCTAGAAGTAGTTCATACATGGTTTGGGCATTCATACACTTCGGTACAAGATGTAAGAAATCGATGGAATCAGTTTGTTAATTGTAAAGAAATACCCGATGAAGAGAGAATGTTTGGAGTAAAAACTGTCCAACCTATTGAAATTAGACTGAAGGGTTCTAATATCTTAGAAAAAGGCATTACAGTTTCAAAAATCATAGAATTAGTTTTTGAAACTCCCTATCCATTTGCAGGTGAATTAAAATTAGAACTTCCAAAAGGATGGAATGGTGGTTTCAAAAACTCAGGAGACAATAAAAGTGTGATATCCATCCCCCAGCCAACACCTAACATTCCTATTCCAATTGAGATAGAACTCACTCCTCCAATTAATACAGTAAAAGCTACAGATATGTTAAATTTACGTTTTATTAGTGAATATGAACTTAACTTTGAAATTCCCATAGTCCTTAAAGGTAAAACTGATGTTACAATTGAAGAGTGTGAGATAGAAGGAGAACCTATCTATTTAGTTAAGAACGGAGCTCTCCAATTCAGTGTTCCTAAATTTTTTGGAGGTAATTTAATAAAACTTGAAGATAACGAAGGTAACACATACTTCAATGACAATTTTCCAAAAATTCAACCAAAATTCTTCATCGACCATCATATTGGCGGAGTACAACCTTTAGTTTTTTGGATGAACGAGGATAACCCATTCTCAGAACCTGAAAAAACGAAAGCAGAAATAGTTGAAGAAGGAGAATGGAAAGGAATCAAATCTACATGGATAATTTCAAAATCTGAGCATCTAAAAGGACAGGAGATTTCACTGAGCTATTTTACTTTGCCTGATTCTAATTTAGTTCGCATCAAATATGAATACAATAACACTTCTTCAAGGCGTGTTAGAAGTGTTGCAGCCTTGTTAGCTGATATATGCATGCAAGGAGATGTAGCAGATAATGTAATTCATATTCCAGGAGGACTAAAAACATGGACAAGAAATAGAGTGATGAAACCGTTTATGGGTCACGCTAATCCCGATGAACCCTGGGTGAGAATTACAAAAAATTCAAAATCTTTAGATATCATATCCCCGGATGGTTTTCATGGTTCTAATACAATATTTGATGCTCAAGTAGCAATAATGAATTTCATGGTTTCTTTATTTGATGTGAAACCGAAAGAAAAAGCGGTGATGGAATTTGTACTAGCCATTAATCAACCTTATGAATCAATAGGTGAAATAAGAAAAGCTCTAGCAAAATAAACATGAGAGAGGAGTTATTCTCTCAAAATTCTTTTAATTTGTTTAAATCCTTGATATGCTCTTTTCTATAGTTTAATGATCAATTGAATTAATGATCAAATGATAATTGCGTGCCTACATGGCATGGTTTAACAATATTTTCTCCAAAGCGTGCTTTCAACTGGTCAATAATGTGGTTTCCTGTGCAGTGATTTAGGTAGAGTTGAGGAATCCCATAACGTGTCTCAAGGATTTCCCCGACACGAATTACATCTTTTCTAGCAAAAGCTATCATGTGTGTTCCTCCTAAAATCGCATGAATTTTTTCATCTTTATGGTTATTAGAGACTTGGTTAAGAACATTAAGCAACCCTGCATGGCAACAACCACAGATAAGAATTAAACCTTTTTTTGTTTTTAATACTAAAGAAAGATCATCTAGCATTGGATCACGAACCCATTTTCTTCTCTCTTTGTGGATTAAACGTTCATTAGTTCCATCTCTTTCCTCTCTATCAAGAACTACTCCTGAAGTATAGAGCCAAGGAGTTATTTGATAAGGTTCCTCAACAAACTTAAAATTCAATTTTTTGAGTAGAATTTCTTCAATTCTTGGGATGCTTATATCATACTTATAGGGGAGTTTAAACTTTTTTCCTCTCTTTTTTTTGGTTTCCAAAATAGAGGGGTGGGCAATTGTTAATAGAGGTTTTGGGGAAGCTCTAACTTTTAACAGTTCTTCTAGACCACCAGTATGGTCATAATGCCCGTGACTAATGACTAAGTAGTCGATTGTATTAGGACCAATGTTAATTAGATTAAAATTGTGAAGTAAATCATTTCCGTTCAACCCAGTATCAAAAAGAACTTTGATATCTTCAGTTGAGATAAAAAAAGACTGACCATGGCCTTTTTTTAAGTTAGAACCTTGCATAGCAGTGTTATTGTAAACGTTAGTAACAGTAATTTTCATTGTTAAAACACTATTTACTTATAATATTTAATTAAATGTTACTATTTAGAATTTCAGAATGAGAAAAAGCTGGAAAACTTTTGTCTGTTTATTAGGGTTTTAATGTTATTATTAGTCCTAAACATTCTCAATAGAAAAAAAGAATAGAAGTTAGGATTATTTATACCACTTTCACATTACAAGTTGAATATAAGAAGAAAGATTGGTAGTAATAATCCTAAAGCTGCTATAACCAGTGCAGATGTCAGTCCTATAATTGCTAGTTTGTCTTTTGATGGTTTAATAATGCTAGGATCCTTTATTATATCGGCTCTTAAAACTGAAATATCGTGATCAGATTTTTTACTTTCAAGTCTACTTGCCATCGCTGTAGATAGAACAGTTGCAATAGTAGTAACTGATACTCCAATTGTTATTTGGTCAGCTATTGACTGATATGTGTTTGCTTTATCAGCATTTTCCAATTGTAGGACAACTTCATTTTGGAAAGGTATTTGTAACAAATATCCTGCATTAGAAAAGTCAAATTGCCAAAAGGAACCACCGCCATCTGGTTTATCAAATTGTATGTAAAAATCTAAATCGTCCACAATAGTTTGAAGTGTTGGATACAAACCTAGCTGTGTAAAGAGAGTATTTCTGGTTACTAAAAAGAGAGGAGTATATGTTCCAGCAATCATAAAAAAAATAGCAATATGATCAAGTATCCGCCATAAACTGTATTCATCTTACTTTTTCTTCAAAGAATGATAAAAAAATCTTGCAACAAACAGTAAAAAAATAGAGAAACCATCGACAGATGTGACAATCATATTTGAAGAATTTCTTGCTAACCAAACCAACACAACAGAACCTACAATAGACGCAATCAGGCCAACTAGGTGAGAGTATGCAGAGAATCTTTCCTTTTTTAGCAATGTTGTGGCAACTCTTTCTCTTCTAATTCAACATCAATGAGTGTGAAACCCTTATTTTTAAAGATTTCAATGAAACTCACAAAAATGTTTACAGTTTTCAAAAGCGCATTTTTCTAAGAATATTGAGATGCGATAGGTTTATATATCAGAGTAAAGAATATACTATTGAACAAAAAGTTCAATACTCATAGTTCAATACGAATCACTTTGAATAATTTGCTATAAGCTTTTAGAAAAAAATGGTTTATCGCAGAAAATTGAGATTGGTGATAATTTATGACAAAAAAGAAAAATATTGATAGTGATGATTCCCCTGAAGGTTTCCATGAAGTATTCAGGAGTGTAAGATTTTACTCCTATTTTAATGGGGGAGAAAATGAATATGGTTATGATTACAAACGTTCAGCTGATGGTAAGGAAGAGTTTACTGAAATAGGTGACATACCAGCTGATTTCGGCAATGATTTTATTGAAAGAGTTAACACTTTTGATAGACGGTTTAGTGATTTTGGAAATATTTTCGCTAAATCTATTAACTCCGTTACAGATCTTTTTCCAAGTTTTGCTAAATTTATGGGTAATGCGGATTTACCTCGTCTTTTAATTGGTAAAGAACCTATTTTGAAACCTAGAAGTGAAGATTCGTCTGTTTCTGATATCCCGTATGACATTCAACTAGATGATAATAAAAAGGAATTATATGTTCTTGTGGAATTACCAGGTTTCTCAAAAGAAGACGTTAAGATTAAATTAACAAAGGAAGGATTGCACCTTATTGGTGCTAATAGTAGTAAGCAAATTGAAACTACAATCCCCTTAGATAACGAAATAGACCTATCTAGAAAGATTTCTGCTAGTCTAAGAAATGGGATTCTTGAAATCAAAATGAAACTTCTCAAATCACAACACAAAGAAGGATTTGATATTTCTATTAACTAGTTTTTCTAAAGTAAAGGTGAATGATATGTCAACAGAAGAAGAAACCGGAAAACAACTCAGAGTAAAAGAAGCACTACAAAGAGATGTAGGAAGAGGCATTGTACGCATTTCCCAAGATGTTGCTGATGATTTACGCATTGGTAGTGGAGATATTATATGCATAAAAGGTTCTAAGAAAACATTCGCTCGTGCATGGCGAGGTATTCCTGAGGATTTTGGTAAAAACACTGTACGCCTTGATCGTGTGATTAGAATGAATGCTGGTGTGGGGTTAGATGATAGAGTTACTGTCTTTAAAACAGAAGCAAAAAAAGCCAAACGCTTAGTCTTTGCATTTACAGAAAGAGTTCAAGTTGCAGGAATTGAAAGTTGGTTAAAACAGAATCTTGAAGATCGTGTTTTATCCATTGGAGATGTTATACCAATCAGTTTAGGGATGGGAAGGAGATTATATATTGGTGTTGCAAATGTCGCTCCTTCAGCTGAAGTTGTGATTATGACTTCTGAAACAGTTGTACAAATTAGCGATAAACCTCTAGAAGATGCCCAAGCAGTAGGTATTGAGAAGATTAGTTATGAAGATATTGGAGGTTTATCCGAAGAAATTAGTCGTGTTCGCGAAATGATTGAACTGCCTCTGCGCCATCCAGAACTTTTCAAACGTCTAGGTATAGAGCCACCAAAAGGAGTTCTTTTGCATGGTCCACCGGGTACAGGAAAAACGCTGCTTGCAAAAGCTGTAGCTAATGAAACAGAAACTAGTTTCTATAACCTTTCAGGGCCAGAAATTATGTCCAAATTTTACGGAGAATCAGAGCAAAAATTGAGAGATCTTTTCAAAGAGGCTCAACAGAATGCTCCAAGTATCCTTTTCATTGATGAAATAGATTCAATAGCTCCAAAACGAGAAGAAGTTACAGGAGAAGTTGAACGAAGAGTAGTTGCACAACTTTTAGCCTTGATGGATGGTTTGGAATCCCGTGGTCAAGTTATTGTTATAGGTGCCACTAATAGACATAATGCACTAGATCCAGCTCTTCGACGACCTGGAAGATTTGATAGAGAAATTGAAATTGGAATCCCCGATCGTGATGGCAGATATGAGGTTCTACTTATTCATACTCGTGGTATGCCAATGGCTGAAGATGTTGATTTAGGTATATTTGCTGATAAAACTCATGGTTTTGTTGGAGCTGACCTTTCAGCCTTAGTAAAAGAAGCTGCTATGCAATCTCTTCGGCGTGTTTTACCAGAAATCAATCTAGAGGATGAGGAGATACCCTTAGAGATACTTCAAAAAATTGATGTGCAAAAACAGGATTTCCTAACTGCTTTAAGAACTATCGAACCATCTGCATTAAGGGAGGTTTTTGTTGAGATTCCAGATGTCGAATGGGGAGATATTGGAGGTTTGGATGAAGTCAAGGCCGAATTGAGACGAGCAGTTGAATGGCCTTTAAAATATAAGAACTTATACTCCACTATGAAAGCTGAATCACCAAAAGGAATCCTTCTATACGGTGCTCCAGGAACAGGAAAAACTCTGCTTGCAAAAGCTGTTGCTAACGAATCAGAGGCTAATTTCATAAGCGTTAAGGGACCGGAGATTTTATCTAAGTGGGTTGGAGAAAGTGAAAAAGCTATAAGAGAAATTTTCCGTAAAGCACGACAAGCAGCCCCATGTATAATATTCTTGGATGAAATTGACTCTATAACTCCAGTGAGAGGTAGAAGTACAGATTCAGGAGTTACAGAGAGAGTGATAAGTCAACTCTTAACTGAGTTGGATGGATTAGAAGAATTAAGAGGAGTTATAGTTATAGGTGCAACTAATAGACCAGATATGGTCGATACCGCACTTTTACGACCTGGAAGATTCGATAGGCTTGTTCTCGTTCCTGATCCAAACTTCAAGGCTAGAAAGCAGATTTTCGAAATACATTTACAAGATGTACCAAGAGCTGATGACGTTAATATTGAAGAGTTAGCTAAGGAAACAGAAGGATTTAGTGGTGCAGATATAGCGGCAATAAGCAGTGAAGCTAAATTAAATGCAATAAAGAAATATGTTGAAAAACATTCTACTGAGCTTGAAAAAGGAGATACTATAGATCCTGAAGAATGTGACTGCAAAATTAGTCAACAAATTCTTCTAGAATCTTTAGAACAAGTTAAACCGGCAGACAAAAGAGCTAAAGCTATTAAAAAAGATATTCGTAAAAAATCAGAGGAGGAAGATTTGGGATTCGTATAAAATCCCAACAAGGTGATACTAATGTCAAGAACGAGTGGTGATAACGATCTTGATTTCGATTCAATATTGGATATTTTATCGAATACAACTAGAAGAAAAATACTTCAATTATTAACGACTGAAGACTTATATCCATTTCAAATTTCAAGGATTCTCGATATTTCACCTCGGATAATTGGAAAATATATAGATGAACTTGTAGAACTTGGGATAGTTGAGACATATGAAAGTGAAAGAATAAAAGGTCCTTCTCGCAGATATGCAAAACTCAACAAATCTTTTTCCTTTATTATTGATATCAGTCCTAGCAACTTTTCATGGAAAATTGTTCCAATCGAGAATGTTTTAGTAGAAGCAATTGATGAAGAGAATGAAATAATTGTTAGTAAAGAAATCAGTAACGAAATACTGGAGATTAGAGATTGTATTAGAGCAAAAATAGAAGACATAGAATTAATAAATGAAAAACGTAAAAAGATAGTTCGCGAAATTAATGAAGCTTATAGTCGTTTTAATAAGATAATTGACTCTATTGTTAGTTATTATTAAGATAGAGAGATTATGAGAGCTCTCTTCAAAGTCATTGTAAATAAATCTAGGAATGAAATTTCACTAGTTGAACTTGCAAACGAAACACGAATGTGGCAAGGAACACTAGTAGAAAGAGTAACTATCCTTGCTAGAGAAACAAAACTTGTTAAAATCGTTCAAGACAAAAAAGGTATGATTTGGTTTTCAATCTAATATCTTAAATTCTCTTTCGGTATTTTTTATTTGGTTATCAACTTGACAACGCAGCATAGTAAGGTACTACATATTGGGTTTGATGACACTGACTCTCTTAAAGGGAGCTGTACAACTCATTTAGCTGTGCTTATTATCGAAAAAATCTCAAAAAATATCACATTCAAAGATTATCCAAGATTAATCCGTAATAATCCCAATATTCCATGGAAAACCAGAGGAAATGCGGGAATATGTTTATCATTAGAAGTAAAAGAGGGGCTAATAGATTCAATAATTGAAACTGCAATAGAAACTTTGGAAAAGTACTACCAAAAAGATCCAAAAACTAATCCAGGTTTTGTAGTCATTACTGGTCAAATTCCAAGAATACTCAAAGAATTCTCAATTAGAGCTTTAACAGATGTTATTTCCATTTCTGAAGCTAAAAAAATAGCGAAACAATATTGTTATGCTTCATATTATATTGGTAATGGTCGAGGATTGATTGGAGCTCTTGCAGTAGTAGGAAACCAACTTAAACCTTTTGAAGAAGACTACACTTATGAATTGCTTACATATAGAGAATCAGAATCCATTGGTACCAAAAGGAAAATAGATGAAGAATCAGTTAAGATGATGGATGCAAAATTAGCTCCATTCGTTTTTAATAATATCGATGAAGAAAAAGGGAAGATTCTTATTTCTCCAACAGGATTAGATCCTGTTCTTTATGGGGTTAGAGGTGAAGATCCTTCTGTTTTGTTAGAGGCAAAAAATTTAATCAAATCTAAAGAAATAATTGAAAGATATTGTATTTTTCGTACCAATCAGGGAACAGATCAACATTTCAAATATGCGGATCATTCAATCCGGAATTTCAATGTCTTTAGCGGAGAAATTGAAGTAATAAACTATCCCAAAACAGAAGCAGGAGGACATGTTTTTTTCAAGGCAAAAGTACTTCTCAGCAACAAAACAGTAAATGTAACAGCCTTTGAACCGACTAAAAACTTTCGAAGAGTTATTCGTCAACTAATTCCTAGAGACAGGTTAAAAGCTTACGGTGGAATAAGATATTTTAGCAAGAAAGAGGAAAAATTCAATTTACAACTAGAAAAATGCGAAGTTATTTTCCTTGCAGAACATTTCCATGAGGAAAGTCCATTTTGTCAGCAATGTGGTAAAAGAATGACTAGTAATGGATTAAATAAGGGGTACAAATGTCGTAATTGTGGATTAAAAAACCGTATCATCAAAAAAAGTTTAGTACCAATTGAAAGGAAAATTTCTGAAGGAATGTATATTCCTCCAGCACAAGCTCAGAGACACTTAGTCAAACCTTTAAGGAGATATAAAATCCAAGAGAAAGAAGGTTTTGAGATTATTCAAGATTTTTGGGGAAAAAGGAGACCTCAATAGGTTGAAAAATTCTCTCCCCCCAGGAGCGTGTTTGAACTAGCTGAGCTTGGTTGTAAGAAAGAGTACTCAGCCAAGAAAAGTTAGGGGGAAGAGATATATAAATGTAACGTGGCAACTACCATCCCCAGTACTTACTTGTAGTTTCACGTTTTATTTTTGCTAATTCTTCTAAAACTTGTATATCATCAGATGATATCATATCCTTATACCTTACCATGAGTAAAACTGCATGTTTTTCAGGCACATCGATGTATAAAGTGTCCCCTTCTCTTATTTGTCTTCCTACAGTTGGTCCTCTTAGTGAAATTGCTACTTGTTTTCCTTTAATTGCTTCTTGTGTTGATTCCCTATTGTCTTGTATTTGTTGAATTCTTCCAACTCTTCTATTATCTTCTCTAATAAGCATTAATTTAGTTTTAATCTTTCCACCCAGAATTTCAACTCCAACTATAGCTGGTTTATTTGCTCTAAAGGTATGATTTGGCAAAATAATCATTTTTCCGGGCATGATGAGATCTTTCAACGATTCAGCTTTGATTGCTTCTTTTTGGTCTATCATCCATCTTTCATAATCATCTATTAGATTGTAAATCACATTGTCTTTGAAGACTTTTAAATCACTCACTTCTATTTCTTCTTTAGCATCTGAGAGAACGTTCACATTAAAGCAAAGTAAAGCCCCGTGTTCGGGCGTTTTATCTGCTACTATTGCTGCATCTATTGCGTCTTTCTTTGTTACGTCTCCAACATCAGCTTTTTGAATAGGGATATTTCTTTCCTTTAACATATCAACAATTGCTTCTAGACTGCCAAGAGTGTCAACTTTCACTATGATTCCACTATCTTTTGTCTCGATTCTAAAACTTTCAAGCTCTTCAGCCACTTCATTTAAAATGGTTTGCTCTTCACCAGGAGGAGCAACACGTACAGGTGCCCCGGATAATGCATCTTCCAACCCAGGAGCACTGATTTTCAAACCAGCAGAAGCAAAAACATAATCAACTGGCTTAAATTTATCCCGAGGATCTCTCATTTCATCCAATTCTTTTGGCTGAAGAAGAGCTCTAATATTCAGAAGTTTAGGTTCTTGCCTTCCTCCAACTACTATCTTATCACTTTTTCGAATAACACCATCATAAAGAATGACATCAATTGTTGTACCTAATCCCTCTACTTCCTTAACTTCCAAAACAGTACCTGTTCCAGGCCCTTCACTATACTCAAGTTTTTGCATCATAAATTGTTGAGTGATTCCTGCAAGAACTAAAAACAAATCAGGAATCCCTTCTCCTGTTTTGGCACTGGTTGGAATAATTGCAACTTTTTTTCTAAAATCTTTGATTTTATCATATCTGTCAGCTTCATAACCAAGCTCAGCTAGTTCACCCATTATCTCATATATCCGATTATCCAAATCTAAAGCAGCTTTAGAATTTTGTTTACTATAGGTTTCGCCAAAAGAAGCTCCATGAACACTCTTCCAAGCAGATATACGATCAATTTTATTAGCTGCTACAATAAAAGGAACTTTACGCGCTTTTAATATATCCATACTCTCGTAAGTTTGAGCTTGAAAACCACGGGTTAGATCAACAACAAGAATAGCAATATCAGCTACTGATGCTCCGCGCTTGCGTAAATTAGTAAATACTTGGTGACCTGGAGTATCAACAATTAATATGCCAGGAAGATCAAGTTCAATATTTGCGTTTTGAAATAGGTCTCCACAGGCTTCCAGAACGGTCTCAGCTGGAAAGTAAGATGCTCCAACATGTTGAGTGATTCCTGCAGCTTCACGTGCTTGAACAGCAGTACCGCGAACTTTGTCTAGCAAACTTGTTTTACCAGAATCGACATGCCCCAGAATAACTGAAATCGGGCTTCTTAGTCGTTTACCTTTTTTTTCATCTATTACTCTTGACATAATAATCCCTTTAATCTTCTCAGTTTGTTATTGTTGAGTTCCAGTAATGCTTACAATATTCTCACACTCTTTCGAGAGGATTGAAATAAAAAGAAATTGGTTCAATAGAGAAAAACTTTAACCTAAAACTAAGGATTGTTGTATTTCTCTATCCAGAAAAGTGAATTAAATATAGTTTTTTTAGTAATCTAAAAGACCTTGTTTTTAATTCTATAATTATCGAATGGAGAATCAGTTATGCAAGTGGAGAATTAATAACTACAATCATTCTACTTAAAAAAAAGCAAGATATTTGCAAAGAAGAAGTAAATAGGTAAAATAGTGAAATAAAGAATAGTTTATTCGTAAAGCCATCCTTCATCTATTTTATTATATTCTACAAATTCCTCTTCACTAAAATAGATTTTATATTCATAAATGGCATTTTCTGGGGAATCGCCAGCATGAATAATATTTCTACCAATATCTAATGCAAGGTCGCCTCGAATAGAGCCGGGGACTGCATCAATGGGATTAGTAGCTCCAACAATTTTTCTTGTAACCCTAATCGCATCCTTACCCTCAACAACCATTGCTACAACAGGACCACATGTTATGTGTTCTAATAAATCATCATAGAATGGTTTCCCTTTATGAATCGCATAATGTTGTTCAGCTTGTTTTAAAGATACTTTGAGTAGCTTCATTCCAATTATTTTAAAACCCACATTTTCGATTCTTTTCACAACATCTCCGATTAATCCTCTCTGGACACCATCAGGTTTTATCATTATAAATTCTCTTTCCATTTATGTCACCATGAAACTGAAACTGAAATATTTCTTGAATAAGTAATTAAAAACAAATTGGTTGTAAGAATAAAAATAAAATTATGAAAAAAGGGAGTATTTACAAAATTTTTCTCTCGTATTTTGCACTCCACTTCAACTTCTTTGGATCTCGTTTTAATTTTAATTGAGATTTTTTGCACTTATTTGAACAGAAGTTCAACACTGAGCCGGATCTTTGAACATAAATCATACCGTAACCTTGGTTGTATTCTTTTCCACAAAATGAGCATTTTCGTATATTAACCATGTTTTCATCACCTTAACGTTTTCTAATTTTCTTAGCTTCCCGCTCTGTTTCTCTTAGCATTATTATATCTCCTTTTCGTACGGGACCTTTCAAGTTTCTCGTTAAGATACGATTTTTATCTCTACCTTCGAGAACCTTAACTCTTGCTTGAATAACTTCCCCAACACTACCAGTACGGTTGAGTACTTGAATTACTTCAGCTGGAGTAGCTTCATCACCATAAGACGCTTTGCTCATTATTCTTCACCAGTTATTTCTTCAGTTCTTCTATTTTGTTTGTTAAGTTTGTGAGAGACATTTTCTCTTCCCCTGCGTCTACAATTGCTATTGATGCAGAACCTATCTTTAATCCAGCAGCATCTCCAAGTCCTTCTTTTGATGGGACGAAAGTATAGGGGATTTTTTTCTCTTCACATAAAAGTGGTAAATGCATAACGATTTCAGGAGGGGAAACATCTTCAGCAATATAAACTAAAAGGGCAGTTTGTCGTTCTATTGCTTTAGTAACTTCATTTGTTCCTTTCCTAATTTTACCTGTTCTAATGGAAGATTCCAAAACATTTAATGACTCTTTAACGAGCTCTTCGGGTAAATCGATTTTTTTGTACATATTTTTTCACCTCAGGAATTCGAAAAGAATTCCATCATAAGGTCATTATTAAGAGACGAGAATTTGTTGAATTTAAAAGAATTACCTTTAACGAGTTCTTCATTGGGGATTTTTTACTCTTTTGTCAATGTTGTACACTTTGTTTCTTCGTTGTTTAATAATCTCAACAGTCGATTTTTAACCAATCCATTGACAATCTGAACCTTTTCCACATTATTTAGCATATGAAAGATGGAAGAGATTTTCCCTATCATATTTCCTGTTACATCTATAGTTTGATCATTTATAATCTCAACAAATTTTAGGTCTTGAAGCTCGGATATAGTTGCTTTCTTAATTAAAAATGTTTCACCAGATTCAGGTTTTTCTCCCCACAAACCATCTACATCAGTTACAAAGATTACTCGATTTATAGATAATTTTTGAGATAAGAGATTTATCAATGTATCACCACTAAGAATTGTGAAAGAATTGTTTTCCTCAAAACAAATATCTCCGTATAATACAGGTGTCAACCCAAGAGAAAAAGCCTTTTCGATAGGCTGTAGGAAAATCTTTTGGTTTTTCTTTTCTGAATCCAAATAAGCTAAAGCACTAGTTTGAAAACCTAATGCCTGTAAACCTTGATTACGTAAATTTTCTACTACACTTCGATTAAGACTTAGCATATCTTCCCGAATCTGGAGCAAACCTTTAAGCTGTGATTCATTTTTATATCCTGAAATTATATCATGTTTCTCTGCAATTATATGACCAAAAGAACCAGCACCATGAACTATAATGCATTTTTTCCTCCATCTTCCAATTTCAGTACAAATTTGTTTCAAAATTTCATCTTTGAGAGTTGCATATTCAGATTTATTTGTAATTACAGATCCACCTATCTTTATTATGTCAATCTTTTTACTCATCTATTGTAACACCAATTTTTGTATGTTTTGTAGTAAAAGCTTGATATCCTTTTTTCTTAATATTTTTCATAGATGAATGAGCATCTTTAATGTTGTCAAATAACCCAACAACACATCCACCACCACCAGCACCTGTGAGTTTTTCACCCATAGAGCCATTTTTCTTAAGTATTAACAATAAGTCCGTCAATTTGGAATGACCCACACCTAATTGTTCTAAGAGGGTCTGGTTTTCGTTCATTAGTTCACCGATTTCATCAAGCTTATTTTGTTTGATATATTCCTTTCCTCTAATAACAATACTATGGATTGAGTGGAAAATTTCTTCGGTTTTTTCCTGCTTTCTTTTGTAATTTTTTTGAACATCTGCAACTATATCTTTGGTATTTCTTTCTACCATACTATTCGCAATAACCCAGAATCCTGAAAAATCATCAACGGTTATTTGTTCCATTAATCCATTTTGATAAAGAATAGATCCGCCATAAGTTGAGATGTTATTGTCAATACCGCTTGGTTGCCCATGTTGGATTTTTTCTGCTTCAAAAGCTATTTTATTTACATCTTCTAAAGAGTAGTTTCTTCCCACGAAAGATGAAAGAGAATTGGTTAAAGCCACAGAAACAGCTGCACTTGAACCTAAACCTGATGAAGAAGGTATTGAAGAGCTAATGTCAATTTGTAGCGAGAGGTTAGATTGGAAGTTGTCAGTTAGTTTTTTTATTAAAAAAAGAATAGCTTGTAAAGAAGAGGGAAAAGATTCTTCACTGGAGACTAAAAACTTCTTACCAGGAAAAAGATTTGTTGATAACACAACATCTTCTTCATATGATAAGTAGCTCGAAACAGTGCATTTCGCCCTTCTATCAATTGCTATAGCTAATGCAGGATAACCATAAACAACTGCATGCTCTCCAAATAATATTATCTTACCTGGAGCAGTATAGGTTATTCTGCTACTATTCATATGAAAACAAAAACATTAACTATTATAAAAAAATTGGTTTAAATTAAATAAAATAAGAAGCAAAAAAGATAAAATATCAGCTTTTCAGCAATTTGAAAGAGAAATCTTCAACAGTTTCTTTCAAATCCTCTGTTTCACTTATTTCTCCACGTTCTCTTAATATTTGTCTAGTTAGAAGGTAATACACTTGCGCTAAAGATTTTCGTCCTTTGTTATTAACTGGGACAACAAAATCAACATAGGTTGTGATATTATCTGTATCACATAAAGCAACAGTAGGAATACCTCTAGAAGCAGCCTCTGTTAAAGCTTGTTTGTCTGCTCTTGGATCGGTGAGAATTACAGCATCAGGTTCTATATATTTATCGTAAGAAGGATTGGTAAGAGTCCCTGGTATGAAACGTCCGGGAACTACAGTAAAACCGCAAAGACGAGCCATTTTAGTGCTTGGAACAGAAGTATATTGTCTAGTTGCAAAAACTGCAACTTTAGAAGATTCGAAACGAGCTAAAAATTTTGCTGCTATTCTGACTCTATCATCTGTTGCATTTACATCTAAAACATAAATCCCATCAGATCTAATTCTGTATTGAAAAGGCTCCATAAAGCTTGTGCACACACTTGTACCAATGTGAATACCACTTACTAAATATTCATCTCTGGGTATCAGTAGTTGTTTTTCTTCTTGAGTTACTTCTGTTTCCTCAGACATTTTTAGTCCTCATATACTTAAATGGATATTATTTACCTCACTGTGGGCAGTAAGAGCTCAAACAATTTCAATAAAAACCTTCTGTTCTTTCAGTTCGTTGAAGAAAATCCTCATTATGTAAAGGGGAGAAATTCGTCAATTAGGTCGATGTGAGAGATTATCATTCGACGACAGCACCATCTCATAACCTGTAAATCATCCAACACTTTGTCGGGTTTTTCTCCTTCTTCAACACGTTTACTAAAAACTTCAAACTTATCTCCAATCAATGTACCACAAGAGAAACAGCGAACGGGTATTAGTATCTTGAGCACCTCATTCTCAAATTCCTTCTTGAGCATTTAACATTTTTGTTTTATGTCACTAAAATCCCCAATCACGAGCAATTTTGAAACCCTTATACATGTAAAATAAGCCTACAGGATGAAACAATAAGGAAGGTTTCGTGGAAATTTTAGCTAGAGTTTTTGGAATTCTTATACCTTCAATACGGTTGATATACTGTCTATTGAAAACTTGGCCTATCTTTGCTAAGACAGCATTCGAACGGCTATAAAAGAACTCGTGGCATTTCAAATTCAGTGTGCTCATAAATTTATATTTCTGAAGATTTTTTTGATAATCTCCAAGATTAGAAAATTGAGTTTTTTCGCCATGTAGAAGCACAGTGGATAATAATTCTCCCGCAATTCTACCGCTAGTCATTCCTAAACGAATACCCCCATAAAAAATAGGGTTAACCATCCCTGCTGTATCACCTACTAACAATATTCTGTCACCTTGCAATTTGCTAACAGGTCCCTTCATTGGAATAGTACCGCCAACTTTTTTGAGAATATCTCTTGGTATATTACATTCTTTGAGAAAATTGTCCAATCGCTCTTTCCTGTTTTGAGCAGTTGTTACAATTCCAACGTTAGTTTCATTATCTCGAGGAAAAATCCAGCAATACCCATAAGGACTTCTTTTTGCATTAAAACAGAATTTTAAATCGTCTCCCCATTCACCCTTAATCTTATATTCAAACGCTCTAATTGAGATAGGTGTATCAAAACCCATACTTCTAGCTAAATTAGCTCTTGATCCTTCTGCTAATATAACATATTCGCATTCGTAATGCTCTTTACTATTTCCTGAAACTACCAGTTCAATGTGTCCTTTTTTTCTTCTAAGTTCAATAATCTTGCTTGATAGTCGAATTTCACTCCCATTTTCAATAGCTTTTTCTGCTAAATAATTATCAAACTCATCTCTCTTAATCATGAATGAATGAACATCCCCAAAAATTTGGGTGTTAGAGGGAAGGTGTATTTTGGTTTCTTTGAAATCTCTAACCACAAAATCGCATTTCTTAGGAGAAAGTGACAAATCTTCAAAAACACCAATACTGACTCCTTCGCCACATTGAATTGGTCTCCCTATAGAAAGATGTTCTTCAAAAACAATAGGAGAAATTCCACTCTTTGAAAGAGTTAAAGCTGCTGTCAAACCTGCAGGTCCTCCTCCTACGATAGCAACTTGTGTTTTTTTCATAAGTGCTTATTAGTTTGAAAATACAAAAATATATCGGATTCCCATATAATTATATTGCTTTATTACGTATCAATTGCGAAAGTTTTTTAGATAAACTTTCTTTTCCTATTACAATTGAAGAAGAAATAATGAATTGGAGAGCTTATTAAATGGACCCAATAAGAACGATACTAGCTGAATGGACAAGTGAAGTACCAGAAAGTGAAATTAGAAAACTCTTGAAGCAAAAAACGAAATTTTACCTAGCAGGAGGACTTCCAGGAAACCTTCCTACTAAAATTTTTCCAGAGATATTAAGAGAATTAGCTGATTATTATGATTCAGATGAACAAAATGTAATCAATGAGTTTCAATATGGCCCTACCGCTGGTCACCCTGGTCTTCAAAAAGTTTTAGCAGAAAGATTAGCAAAAAGAGATAAAATCCCAGGTATAAGTGGCGAACAAGACTATGAAAAAGTGTTTATTTCAACAGGATCTCAACAAGGTACATATCTTGTCCTTGACATTCTTATTAACAAGGGAGATATAATCATAACACCTAGTCCAGCATATTTAGGGTTTGTAACAGCTTGTGTAAAAGTGGGAGGACATGTTGTGACTGCACCTACTGATGAATATGGTTTAATCCCAGAATATGTTGAAGATACCATAGTTAAAGCTGAAGAAAAATTTGGAAAGAAGGTTAAACTCCTTTATGTTGTAAGCGATAGCGATAATCCAAAAGGAACAACCCTACCTATTAAGAGGAGAGAAGCCTTGTACAATATCGCAGAACAGTATGATGTGATGATTTTAGAAGATCAAGCCTATAAAGAAATACAATTCGAAGAAAAAAGAAAGCCAATCAAATCATTTGATAAAGATAACACTCGCGTAATTTATGCTTCGACAACATCTAAAGAAGCAGCACCCATAAGAATTGGATATAACATTCTACCGGATGAATTATTTAAAGAAGCAGAAAAAGCGAAAGGATATATTGATCTATGCACGCCAACGTTAACGCAAAGACTGGCGGAAGTATATTACAGAAAATACATTGATGAAGAGCTACCAAAAATAGTCCAAAAATATAAAGAACAAAAAGAAATAACATATAAAGCACTAGTAGAAACATTTCCGGAAGGGGAATATACAAACCCAACAGGAGGATTTTTCATCTGGTTCCAAGCAAAAGGAGAAAAAGCATACACATTCGATGTAGACAAGTTTAACCAAGAAGTGTTATACCCAAATGAGGTATTAATAGTACCAGGAGGAGCATTCTATCCACCAAAAGGGTCATCATATGATGAGGAAACAAGAGAAATAAAACCTCTAAAAGTAATAAAAGGAGGGATGAGGATAGGATATTCATTCCTAAAAAAAGAACTAATAGGTGAAGGAGTAAGAAGACTAGGAAAACTACTCTCAGAGCATCTATAAACGGGATTTATTACAAGTTTGCAATTATAGAAAATTATGGAAGAGAAGAAGTAGCGAAAATACAAAAAGAAAATGATAACCAGAATAAAAAAGAAACAAAAACGCTAAATAATCTAATGATGAACTACATCAACTTCTGGGCAAGAGGAGGAATGTGGACAGAGTAACAAGAAAAAAACAAAGGATTAAGAATGAAAATATAAAACAATTTATTCTGTATAAAAAGATATTATTTGTTGAGAAAACATTAATGTCCAATCGTTAAACAAAGGAATTGAACGAGAGGACGAAAAAGAGGAGAATTTGAAGGTTTGAGGGGGGGTAGAATAGCAAAAGGCATGCAGAAGGGTTGTAATAAGGGAAAAAAAGAGCACAACCGAAAAGGTTTTTAATAGACAAAGAGATAACGTTGATAGACTTGTCAAAAAAACAAGTTAAGTAAAGGTGTAAAACCCATGATGATAGTACAGTCTAAAGTACGCGAATATATCAAAGAGCTCGGCGACTATAAAGTTGGCGGAGACTTACTTAAAGCTCTTGATGAGAAACTCGCTATAATCGTTAAGGCTGCAGCTGGTCGTGCTAAAGCTAATGGTCGTAAGACCGTTTCTGCTAGAGACCTCTAAGCTGTAATTCCTCTAAGAACATAAGCAATGTTTCAATCTTTTTTTTTTTCTTTTCTTTTCTTTTCTCTTCCTCTCCTTCTTCTTTATCTTTTCTTGAAATAGTAGTCTAGTGTTTTACGATTTTTTATTATTTCTTCTTTTTTTCCACTTACTTTTTTTTCTAGTTCTGGTTTTCTCTCTTTCTCCATTATTCTTTCTTTTCTTTGTTTTTGAGCCTTTTTTAAATCCTCTTCTGATTTTATCGGTATTAGCTCTTTTGATTTTTCTACCCCTAATTCTCTCTTTACTTTTTCCCAATTTAATTCGAACCTTGGTATCTCTTCTTTTTTTTCCCATCCCCATTCTACTCCCTCTAATCTTTTTAAATACCCTATTCTTTCTATATTCTTTAGAACTGTCAATGTTTTTCTATTCTCTTTTTCATCTTTGAAAGATTCACACTTGTGGTCACATATTCCCCCTTCATGCTGCTTTATACACTTCCATAAAAATCTCCACTCTGGCGGTCTTCTTGATCCTTTATATCTGATACAATATCCCTTGTGTTTTGCTTTAAATTTATTATATGCTTTCCTATTATCAGGTCTATATCGTATATTTTGCGTTAAACTATAGTAAAAATCCTTCGTTACTTTAACCCCTGCTTCATAGTTTGAGCAAAATATTAAGTGGTAAAGTTGTCCTTCTTTTGGTGCGAAGGGTAAAAGCAACACATATCTAAACCATTTGAGTAGTCTTCTTTTATATAATTCTAAGAATTTCTTTTGTTTATCTTCCCTTTCTCCTTTTTTTAATATGTTCTCTCTCCATGAATCTCCCCCAAACAGATTATCCGCTTCAATTACTGTTGATAGCTCCTTTCCTGTCCATTTTTCCTTTTCATTAACTGTTGGTAGAGCTTTAAATTTACCTCTTCCTAAAAACCAGTCTGATGTGAATAAGAATATAATGAATTCCGTTCCTGTTTTAAATGTCGATTTTATCCTCTGTTGTGCCACTTTTTCTATTATTTCCCAGTTTACACTTCGTAGTGGATCAAAGTAATATAGACCAAAACTATATTTGTATTTTTCAATTTCAGATAGTGCTTCATCTATGTCTGTATTCAATAAATATATCTTAAATTCTTCTTGACTCTTGATGCTTCTTGCTATATCAGCTGGTATTATTGGCCATCTTTTTCTTATTATATTTTGTAGTTTATTATAACATTCCTCGTTTTTTTCAATCAAAAAGAGTCTTAAATTCCGAGTTGTGTGTAAGTTATCACATTTTAATTTCAATGCACAACCTGCTGAACCCAGAATTAATTCTCCTGTATCTTCAATCTTTACCTCCCCTGTTGCTGCATCCATTTCAATAATTGCGGTAGAGTGTCGATGATTTTTACTGGGTCCTCCTGAAACTATTTCCCACCAGAAAGGATAGTATCTGCTTATAATTTGCGATTTTAATTTAGTACCCATTTCTCCACTTAAACAAATTGCATCACCATCAAAATCTAGAGGCATGTAGTTTCTCCTCGTTGTTTATCAATTTTGTTTATATTTAAATTGTACATTTTCTATTTCAATTGTTTATTTATCTTTTATGTCTCTTTAGAAAAGTTAAAATTTCTCCCGTATTAAATATGAGTTAGAGGATAATATTACTGAAAACAAGACTAGCTTTTAGTAGCTACTAAAGTGAGTTTTTTAATAGAACATTCTAGTGGCTAGAAGGTGAGAACATTGACTAAAGGAACAAAGGAATGGGCTGAATCAAATGTTAATTTCAGTAAAGGCTGTGCTAATGGTTGTTTATATTGTTATGCAAGACGTATGGGGAACAGATTTGGTTGGAAACCCACAGAAGATTGGATAAATATGGAAAACAAAGTCTGGATGGGTGAAAAGAAATTTCATAAAAGAGTAGGTCGGATTATGAGTCCATCTAGTCATGATATTACTACAGCAAATGTCGATTTAGGTATAAAGGTATTTATTAACATACTTTCTGCTGGAAATAAACTTCTTATTGTTACAAAACCGAATCCTGCAGTTGTTGAAAAAATCTGCAACCAGCTAAATAAATGGAAATCACAGATTCTGTTTAGATTTACTATAGGCACACTAAATGATGAGGTAAGAGCGTATTGGGAACCATATGCTTCAACTATACAAGAACGATTAGATACAACTAAATCTTTGTATAATAATGGATGGGCTACCAGCGTTTCCGTTGAACCATTTTTAGATGAGACTGTGATCAAATTAGTTGAAGAATTATTACCTTATGTTTCTGATACAATATGGGTTGGATCTATGAATAAAATCCATGTACCGAAGGAGTTATGGACTAAAGAACTCAGTCAATTATACTCTCCTACATCTCTTAAAAAGAAGTACGAGAAGCTACAGAAATTGGGTAACTCAAAAATCAGGTTTAAAGATCATTTTATATCTATAATGAATACAGACATCTTCATTACAAAAACCTGTGTAGAAATTAGGGTAAATTAGTACCTAGAGGATATTTCCTCTTGAAAAACACCATTCTTTATTACGACTAATCAATTAAAATCTCCAACGCATTTATGTCTTGTTTTATTATTTTTCTGTTATTCTAACATTTCCTCATATTTTTGTAGTAAATATATAATTTGTATGTAAACTATAAATATTATGATGTTTTTTTAGTAATAATATAGTTAGGGGATAAAAGTGGCAATAAATATAAATAAGAGATATAAAAAAGCAGCTTTTTTAGCTGTCATTTTAATAATAGTATCAACATTTGTTGATGAAAGAACATTTTACATTATAGGAGAGGAAGAGAATGAAACAACTAGTGTTGAACTAGAATGGTTTTTTACTACTGGTGCAATCGTTCGTACTTCTCCCGTTGTAGCAGACTTAGATGGGGATGGGACGCTGGAAATCCTCGTAGGATCACGTGATCGTAACCTTTATTGTCTTAGTCATACAGGAACAGTTGAATGGATATTTACGACCAATTCGAACATCTTATCTTCACCAGCTGTTGCAGATTTAGATGGGGATGGAAGGCTCGAAATCCTTATTGGCTCGTATGATCGTAACCTTTATTGTCTTAGCCATACAGGAACCGTAGAATGGACATATCATACTGGGGATGATATTTATTCATCTCCATGCATAGCAGACATTGATGGAGATGGTTCTTTAGAAATACTGATTGGATCATATAGTAACCAACTTCTTTGCATAGATTGCAATGGTATAGAGAAATGGGTGTATGCAACCGATAGTACGATTTTTTCTTCTCCTAGTGTAGCAGATCTTGATGAAGATGGAAAACTGGAAGTGTTAATCGGATCATGGGATGGGAGACTCTATTGTATAGATTACACTGGGAACATGAAATGGAATTTTGCTACTTGGGGTGTAATTACTTCTTCTCCTAGTGTAGCAGACATTGATGAAGATGGAAAACTGGAAGTGTTAGTAGGATCATGGGATGGGAGACTCTATTGTATAGATTACACTGGGAACATGAAATGGAATTTTACTACAGGTGATTCTATTATGTCTTCTCCTTCTATAGCTGACATAGATCGAGATAATAATCTTGAAATCTTAATTGGTTCAGTAGACAATAACCTTTATTGTGTAGATTATACTGGAACCGAGAAATGGAATTATACTACTGATGGTTCAATATCCTCATCTGCCTGCGTTGTAGACCTTGATTCAGATGACATGTTGGAAATACTTGTAGGATCATTTGACCACAAACTACATTGTATAGATGACGATGGATCAGGTATATGGTCTTATGAAACAGATCATGAAATAGATTCATCACCATGTGTTTCTGATATTGATGATGATGGTATTTATGAAATACTTATAGGATCATTTGATCACAACATTTATTGCTTTTCTATGGACAATGCGGATGCATCAGGTTTTAGTCCATGGCCATGCTTCCGTGGTTCGACATTTCATACTGGTAGGATGGATAGTGATGGAGACTACCTTGATGATCTAACAGAAGAATTTTACTCTACTAATAGTTCTAATCCTGACACTGATAACGACGGCATTTTAGACGGTTGGGAAGTTCAATATGCTCTTAACCCTCTATACGATGATGCTTATGATGATAAAGATAATGATGGTTTAACTAATTATGATGAATTATATATTTACCATACTTCCCTATTTGACTCCGATACTGATAACGATGGTCGAAATGACGGTTGGGAGGTTAATCATGGTCGCAACCCTCTCAAATGGGATAGATGGGGATTGCTTTTTGGTCTCTACCTTCTCCCTGTATGGGTTCTATGTGTAGCTACACCTTTTATTGTACGATATAGGTTTAAACGTTCCAAGAGTTGATCTTCGATTAGTCTTCAAAACAGGATACTAATTATGGTAAAGAAAAAGCTAAGGTTACAGAGTAGTTCTCCCCAATTCTGGACATCTATTCTTCCCTTCCAATTTTGCACCACAATATTTACAAAAAGGTATTTTTTTTCCTCTAATCCACAATTTCTCCATAAGCTTTTGCTAAAGTCTTCAACTCGTCTTTTTCTTCAATTTCAATTGAATTACTTCTTGCCATATTATTTTTTGATGATTTATTTTTACATGTAAAGGAGCAAAATAGTTATTCACTTACATGTTATTCATTTCACAATAATTAAGGAAGGTTGATAAAAAAATGGAAAGTGATAAAAAAATAACAAAGAGAGACTATGGCATAAAGCCTCCACCGGGAGGGCAACTATTTGGATCATTAGGATCTGTTGCTCCAAATCTCCAATGAAGCTCTAGCCAATCTGACCATCCATCACCATCTGTATCTACACTTAACCAATCTGTGGATTCATAATTATAATCTTCATTGCAAGAACCTGTATATTCTTCCCAATCAGTTAATCCATCACCATCAGAATCTTGGTTTTCAGGCGTGCTACTAGCACTAAGAGGATCAGAACCAATGATGATTTCAAGTCCATCAGAGAAACCATCGTTGTCACAATCAGGGTTGAGCCAATTTGTTCCCCAAAGATTAACTTCGACACCTGTACTTAGTCCATCACTATCATGGTCAGTATGGCCATCACTGGAGATTGTAGGGTCAAAATCCACACCTTGATAAGAGTGAGTCACTTCCCAACCATCCAAGAGATAATCATTATCTGTATCACTATCCAATGGGTCAGTTCCCTCATCTATTTCTTCTCCATCTAAGAGTCCGTCATTGTCCGTATCAGGATCAAGCGGTTCCGTTCCATAAGTAATTTCATCTCCGTCTTCTAACTCATCACCATCAGTATCAGAATTCATAGGATCAGTACCATGTACAAATATCTCATCGTAGTCAGATAATCCATCGAAATCTGAATCTGAATTATCAAAGTATGTTCCTTCAACCTCTTCTCCTTTATCAGATATCCCATCACCATCAGTATCAACAGGAGTATAACTCAAAGCATAGTCTACTGCAGCACAAGCATTCACTAACCCATAACCATGATATTCAAATTCATAGCCAGTTTCTTCATCACCATTCTTTTTTACTACCGCATAATCCAACGTTCTTATACAATTCTCGATAGATTTTTTACTCGTTTCATCCCACACCATGTGGAAAGTGGTTCTAGAGGGTTTTTCCTTTTTGATGTTCTTCCTCTCTTGAGAATATACACAAATCTAATTTCGAGGGTAAGTTTCTCTAAGTTGCTCCTTCTTCTCCTCCAAAACGCATAAAAGGACTATTATCTATCTTTCACCTATTCTTGACCTCCCTCACCTTCTTCTTCCTCTTCTTTTTTCCATAAATATTCTTTTAACTTAATCTCTATTTGTTTTAATAAAATTATTCGTTGCGAGAGAGTAGAATTTATGTACTTACATAATTAAAGGTTTGACTCTCTCTTCTTAGATTCTTCGTTTGTTACTTTTTTCTCCCCCGTTCTCTAGCAACAATGCTCTTTTCCTTTCTGAGAAGCTCTAGTTTCCATAAACAAATTATGGGACATCCTTTTAAAATTATGATTAGAAATATTATATCAGACTATTCTACTTAATATATACTAGAATAGTTGTAAACAAACTTTTAGGGGAAAAATCCAAGATGTAATATACTTAGAAGAAACTGTTTTAAAATCTAAAAGAACAATCATAGAACTGTGATATATATGTCATCTTTCGATAAAATCTTACAAACACTCTTCAAAATGAGACGAGACATAGAGAATTGTATCGTTATTAGAAAATCGGGGGAGATATACAAAGAGAATGCGAAATCAAAAACCAGAGAGATATACTCAGATAACAAAAATATTGACAATGATCTTATTCAAAAGTGCTTAAAAAATCCTACACAGAAAATTAATGCATTGAAAAAAGAGCTTCATGGATATATTACAAGTATAGCTATAGAAGAGGTGATTGATATTTTTAGAGAAGAAAAAAAGATTAGGTTAATTTTTGCAGCATTTGGGATAATTGCACAGTACTGCGAAGAATATGCTTTTCAGCTAATAGATTTAATGTTATCAAAAACCAATGCTGAAAAAGATTTTGAAAATATCAACGCTTGTTTAAGCCCAGTTTTAACTGAATCTTCTAAGCCAATTAAAGAAGAAATCATAAGAAAATTAGATATAAACTGCTTTAACAAAAAAATTCTATCGGAGAAAAATCTGATATTTGTAATCGAATTCATAAAACCCATCGCTTTTATTTCAATTGAAAAGGCAGAACAATTTGTCGAAACTGTTGTTGAAAGGCTAGATGCGGAAGAGAACGGAACAAAGGTAATATCTTTTTTTAGACATATTGATCCTGCTCCTGGTAGTATCCTCATGCTTATACCTCCAATAGCTGGAAAAATTGTTGAAAAGATAAATATTGAAAAAATAAAGAAGATAATTCCTAAAGAAGAAAATATCGAACATGTTGGCTCATTCATGAGTGAAATTGTTAAACTTAATGTTGATATAGGATTGAAATTGTTGGATGTTTTTGTTGAAAAAATGAAAGAAGTAAAGCAGTTATCCACATTAGCTGATGTTATTAGAAGGATTTCAAATTCTGATAGAAACATGGGGAAACTGCTTATTAATAGGCTTGATTTTGACACAATTGCTGATTTAATGGATAAAGAAGAAGATTCTGAAGACAAAGAATATTATACTTACATTATTGCTAAAGCTGATAAAGAAATAGCTGAGCGTTTAAGAAGAGTAAAGAAATGAATTGGAAAAATTTGAACCAGGTAGATTACATCGATATATTAAATCTATTGAAGTTTCGTTTGCTTCTGTATAGTTTATCCAACTCATATATAGAGACGTTAAAAAGAAATATCCATAAGAACTAATTGTACTAACCACAATTTCATTATCTGGTAAAATCTTATATCTTAACCTGTAACCACTGGTCTTATTTTCCAAATCACTGGTATATAGTCCATTCAGATGTTCATGTCTAAAATCATCTACCCAATTAACACTATAACATGAATCAACAACAACTGTAAGATTATTACATTCAATTTTACCTGGAATGTCTTTGACTGGAATTTTATTGTTTTCTCTAATAACAAGAAATGAACTCCCCCTATATTCTCCGTGTCCAATAAAGAAAATTAGAAGTACATCATACCTATACCTATTAAAATCACAGCTTTTTTCCGAATAACAATAAAAATCCCAATTCCATCTCTCTGCTAATTTCTCTCCTTTACGGAAAAATTTCTCGTAATAGAGTTTTTCTATTGTTTTTATCTGTTTTCGACTCAATATTTCTGAACCTTCAGATTTCTCTAGCATAAGGTCACCAATTACCATAATTATAGCTGCTTTTCCTTGTCTCAAATATACGAATCGATAGAAGGGATATACAGAACTCATAACTATAAAACTAATGAAAATTAATGAAACCACTTTCCTTTTCACATGAATTCAAACTATTTTGAAACCAACTTTTATTTAAAAATGTCTGTCTTTTTTCCACTTTTAATCTAATTATACCTATTATTTGTGCTTAATTATCTATTTCAAAATCCAAAGGAAAGTACGTGAATATATTAAAGAGCTCGGCGACTACAAAGTTGGCGGAGATCTCCTCAAAGCTCTTGATGAGAAACTCGCTGTAATCGTTAAGGCTGCAGCTGGTCGTGCTAAAGCTAATGGTCGTAAGACCGTTTCTGCTAGAGACCTCTAAGCTGTAAATCCTCTAAGAACATAAGCTTAGTTCAATCTTTCTTTCTTTTTTTCTTTTCTTTTCTTTTCTTTTCTTTTTACTTCCTTTATTCTTCTTCTCTTCCCCTTTTTTTCTTTTTATTTCTTCTTCCTTATTCTTATAACCATATTAACTTTGAAAATGACAAGTATCGCTGATGCTACACTTATGCTTTTAATTATTCCTTAATTCACTTCCACATTATCTGTTTTATTTGGGGTTCTAAGCGAAGCAATTTATGATATTTAATTTTCAAACAAAACTAGAGTGTTTTCAATTGAAATTAGCACTTTTTCCTTTTTGTATTCTTTAACACTATTTAAAAACTAAATTCATCCTCTTCTCTTTCTTTTTGGTACATTGCTAGTGATAGTTCAGCCTTTTTTGACACTGTCATATATGTCCATTTTCCTACAATTTCTACTATTACATACACATCTGGGTTCTCCATTTTCACTTTTCCTTCTTTTATTTCACTTGCTACCGCGCTGATTATTTCTTCTCTTTTAAGCTGTGAATGTCTTCTTCTTAGATTTATTTTCCAAGTATCTTCACTTTTTATTCTAGGTGCTAGACTTATTGCTGCTTCTCTTATTTCTTCTATGTTAGATTCAATTCTGAACTCTATAGGTACGAGTTTTAATGTCACTTGTAACACTGCGTTATCTTCCTCAACTACTTCTTCTATTTTCTTCAGTGTTATAATTGGGTTTTCTTCGAACTTTGCTATTGATAATCCTGATATCTCTTTTATTGGATACACCTCTACATTTGTATATCCCAGTATCTCTGTCAGTAAAAAGAATACCTCGCTTGAAGCATTTCTTTCAAGTGTTCTTGAACTTGATATCACTAAACCGTGGAACGTTTGCATCACAATAGCTTTTAATTAATAGAAAAAGAATTTTTCCCTTTGTATACACAAAATCTTCAAGTCTCTTTATTCACCTGATGATTGATGTGCTACCATTTTTGTTATTCGCTTTACTAATATCACTACGAGTGATATTCCAAATAACAAGTATAATCCTCCATCAAACAGTAAAAACGCTGTAGCACCGTAGATAAAACTCACAATCCCCTTAGTTGTTGTTAGCCCATCTAGCAGATATGGAATTCTTATAATTAACGTAGCACTAATGATGTACAATAGAGGAGCCATTGTAATGGATATCCATTTT
>JAUVXQ010000115.1 GCA_030603505.1 Candidatus Heimdallarchaeota archaeon
CAATCCCACTGCACGAACAGCTCTGCCCGGGCTATCAAAACAGGGTACATCTTCCTGAAGTAATTTCTCTGTTCCCCAAATTGCTTCATTACCTCCTACAAGAGCTGTTAGAAAGGGTTTATCTTTTCGTTTTGAAAGCTCCTTTGTAACTTGTATATATTCCTCTATATTCAGATTTGGTATGCAAGGAAGGCAAAGATTAACAACACTATCGACATTAGGATCGCTATATACTGCTTCTAGAGCTATACGATAGTCTTCAGCTGTAGCACTCCCGGTGATATCAATTGGGTTTTCTGTAGCATAAAAAGCTGGGAAAGTTTCATCTAGCTTCCTTTGTGTTTCTTCAGAGAACCTTGCTAGTTTTAAATTACAGTCAGAAACCATATCTGAAGCCATAACCCCAGCACCACCTCCATCTGTAACGATAGCTACTCTATCACCAGCTGGTAGAGGTTGTGTACCAAAAGCCAATACACAATCTTCAAGTTCACCCCATGTAGTAACTCGAATAAATCCTGCTTCAGAGAGAAGATCATCCACTACAGCATTATTTGAGGAAAGAGCTGCAGTATGGGATGCTCCAGCTTTAGCCCCTGTTTCCGTTCTATTGGCTTTAATTCCCATGATTGGTTTCTTTAATGAAATCTCTCTGGCTTTTTCAATGAATTTTCTTCCATTCTTGAAATCTTCAAGATAAACTAATATCACCTTTGTTTCTTCATCACTACCCAGATAATCAATGCAATCTGCTTCATTAATATCTGATGCATTACCATAACTTATGAACTTCGATATCCAATTTCCACTACCAAGACGATATAACTGGTCAATAAAAGCTGCACCAAAAGCTCCACTCTGGGTAAAAATCGATATTTTACCTGATTTTGGTCTTTTAAGTTTTGATTCAGGTAGGAACATTGTATCATAACCAAGTTTAGGAGCATATAATCCCAAACAATTGGGACCAATGACATTAATTCGGTATTCATTCATTATTTCAAGCATTTTTTCTTGAATCTTTTGCCCCTCAACTCCTATCTCAGAAAAACCACCTGTTGTGATAATCACTTTTGTTATTGATTTCTTACCACATTCTTCAAGAGCTTTGGGAGCATACTTTGCAGGAACGATAATAATAGCAACATCTATAGTATCTTCAATATCTAAGATTGATTTGTACAGAGGATACTTCTTACCAGCAAGCTCATGTTCCCCTCCCTTAGGGTTCACAAGATAGAGTTTTCCTGGAAACTTTTTCGCAAAATTCTCTGCAACAACACCTCCTGGTTTAAGAGGATTAGTAGAAGCACCAATTACACAGAAACTTGTTGCATCAAAAAAATTCTTGAGTTTATTAGACATATTTTTCATTCTGTTCTTTAAATATCTGATTAAAAATCTTGTTTTCAGCACATGAAAATCATATTATGTAGTAAGCGACATTTTTAATCGCTTTCATAAAGTTTTAAGAATTATTGAATTTGAAAAGAGATATAAAGGTGTTAAACCCATAAATCAATATGGGACGTAATCGGTTTCTATCTAATTTAATTGCTCTGATTGTAGGTGGAGCAATTATCTATCCAATGGTGAATTTTATCGATATTACATCACGTGGAGGAACTATAAGTGCAAATGTTGGTACGTTTCTATTGGGTGGTTTTCTTTTGGGATTAATTGCCTATAAAAACGATGGAATAAAGATAGCTGCATTTATTTCAATAACGGTTTTCATATTAGCTACTATTCTTGGTGTAATAATGATAGTATCTGGAGGAGGAGCTATCGGAGACTTCTCAAAAGACGTTGTTGAACAGATATTTGGATCTGTTTTGGGTTTTACGATTATCGTAATTGGAATAATACTCATCATAGGTTTTGCCATTTCAGCAGGATTGTTCATAGCTGCTTCAGCAATAGGATCAGCCATTGGTAATAGTATTTGGAGAGACAAAGAAAAGGAATTTGAAGCTAGAGGAGCATATAGTCCAGATGCTTATCAGCCAGCTCAGCAACCTTATCAACCAGCGCAACAACCTTACCAACAAGCGCAACAACCTTACCAACAAGCGCAACAATCAAGAGTCAAAGTATGCCAATATTGCGGAACTGAAGTTCCTAGCTCTGATAGTTTCTGTATAAATTGTGGAGCAAAGATTTAATTTTTTCTCTTTTTCATTATTATTTATATTTTAAGTAAAAAACACATCTAGGTGCATAACATAAAAGACAACTTTTTTTATTTCATCAATATCCACATTCTTAATGATAGATGACACTCCAGTTTTTTGGTCAGCTCCTTATCAAAAAGAGATATTAGCTAAAATTGTAGAAGTTAATGAAAATGAACTGAGATTCAATCAAGCATTATTTTATCCCAGTGGTGGAGGTCAACCACACGATTTAGGAACCATGAGATATCAAGGTTGTACTCTACCTATCATTGAGGTTTACACAGTCGATAGAGAAATTTGGCATAAAACAGATTCTAAAGAAAAAATAGATTTTCAAGTCGATGAAGACGTTCAATTAGAACTAAATTGGAATCACCGATACAACTTAATGAAAAGCCACACAGCTCAGCATTTATTGTCCTATTTCCTTCAAGAAATGTATGAATGTGAAACAATCAAAGCTAATTTTGATGAAGGGAAGATAGAAATCGAAATATCAAAAGCGCTAAATCTTAGTGATGTGGTTAGAGTTCTTGAAGAATCCAATAACCGATTAGAAGAAGATGCTGATGTTAAATCTATCATTGTTAATCAGAAAACTTTCCAAGAAGAGTATAAGAGTAAAATTAGAGGTAAAACATCTGATGAAAAAAGAGTTAGGATGATACAACTAGGTGATTTTGATCTAGTGTGCTGTGGAGGAGTACATGTCAAAAAATTGGCAGAAGTAAGAGGAATATTTCTCGAAACAGTGAAAAATAGAGTTATAAAACTTTACACTGGTGAAAAAGGGATTAATTACACTAATAGACAAAGAGCAAATCTTCATGCGCTTGAGGAAATAACAGAGAAAAAAGATTCAAAACTAGTTGAGCTTGTTAAGAATAAATTAAAGGAAAATGAAAATCTGGAGGAAGGAAATATTCTTCTTCTGAAATTGCTCTTTCAAAAAATTAACATCTGGTCAGAAAAAATACAGAACTATTCTGTGGTACTTTTAGATATCCCCACTCTTGACAGGATAACAGTTCAAGCGGCATTAAAAGAAGTAAAGGAAGAGATGCTTATTGCAATAATCGGCAGAAATGCTATTCTTTACATAATTTCTACTAACGAACACATACAAGCAAACGGTGTAATTGATAAAATAAAGGAGAAAACAGGAGCTAAAGGTGGGGGTAATAAGGGCTTTGCTCAGATGTCGGTCAAGGATATAAAAGAACCTTTACAACTAGTTAGGGAAGTACTATCTTCCCTATGACGAATTCTTAATACCAATCTTTTTTTGATGCTATATATGTATAAGTTACAGGATCATGTTTATCGTTTCTTTTGACCTTCTTCTCGTCAACTAATTTATTAAGATGAGCATTCATATTAGCTCTGGGAGCTAGAACATTGTAGGGGTGATACCACTTAATTCCTTGTGCACTATGCACTCTTTCTATCAAATCATCGACTGTTAGAAATTTTCGTTCCAGCATAGACATCACTAATTGGCTTTCAAATTCGTTGAAGGCTCTAACTACATCTTCGATGTAGGGTTTAACATGACGGCCTTCTTGTTCTAGGTCATGAGCAGGACACAGAACGGAGATTTTTGCCTTTAACAAAAATTCAATATTCGAGAACCATTGTTTATAAGAAGTTGAATGATCTATCAAGTAACTATGAGGAAGTGAGGGATAAATACTAAGAGCATCTCCAATAAACATTGTTCTTTCTGTAGTATAGAAGAACATACTATGACCTAGACAATGACTGTCATAGTTTATTACCATTAATTTTCCATCACCTAAGTCAAATTTGTCTCCATCTTTGAAAAGGATATCAGGTTTAAAACGTTCTAATTCATCAAAAGGATCTTTTCTTATAGCAAAATATAATCGTTCTTTCTTTGTATATTTAAAGTATTTAACTTTTAATACATTCTTAGGATTTTTTGCCACTTCTTCACATTTTTGATTTATTGCTATTTGGGCTTTTGTAAAGATTTTCTTTAAGCGATAGACTCCAGCCATGGTATCAGGATGAGGGTGAGTTAGGAAGATATATTTCACATCTTTAGGATTTTTGTTCCTGTTAACCACAGCTTCTTGAAATAAGGTGTCTAATGACCCTTTTGTTCCTGTATCAATTATAGCAAGATTGTCTTTACCTACAAGATAACCTCTTGTTAATTCTCCACCATCACCTTGTGGTCCTTCAACAACAGAAATTGTTTCTTTTATACTTTTGATTGGATCTCCTATCACTTGTATCACTTCTTGGCTATTTAGCTTCAGACAATATTGCCTTTACTACTTGACTAACTTTTTTCATTCGATCGATTTCACTAGACTTTTCAACTTTAGATTTTTGATAGGCTTTTTCACCTAGTTCCCCAGTTTGTGATTGAACATATAAAATTTCTAAGTTTCTTTGAAGTTGTTTCATTTTTCTTTCTAAAGCATCAAAAGTCTTTTTCATTTTAGTAAGTTCTATATTCAACTTCATATTGAAGCTTTCAAGATTTTTCTTGTACTTAACTTCCATCTCATCATAAGTCCCTCGGCTTATAGCTTTATCACCTTTTAAAGCTTGGAGACGTTTATACTTTTGACGTTCATTATTTAGATCTTCAATGATTTGTTCGATGGGTAATATAGCG
>JAUVXQ010000043.1 GCA_030603505.1 Candidatus Heimdallarchaeota archaeon
AACAGGAAGTGAAGATTTAAGATTTGCAATAAATAAAAGAATGAGTAATGACCAATTCTTTACAGCTGTAAGTAATGCGTGGAAAGTAGGTTTTAGAAAACTTAAATTATATATGCTTTATGGATTTCCATGCGAAGGGGAGGAGATAAATAATGAAAACATTGAATTTCTGAGAAAAATCAGAAAAGATTATTTTCCAAAGGGGAGAATTTCTGTTTCATTAAATCAAATGGTTACAAAATCTCAAACACCATTTCAATTTGCTCCAATGATGGATATCAAATCCTCAAAAGCAGTACAAAAATGGTATAGGCCCAACATCTATAAAATGAAGAATATTACGCTGTCCACATCTGCTCCTGAATGGGGAGTAATTCAAAGAATTTTATCACTTAGAGATCAGAGGTATTTTGATACTATTATTAATATAGCGAAGAATCAAAATACAATTGGTAATTGGAAGAAGATTCTAAAAGAGAAGAATAAATCTCTTGAAGATGAAGGACAGTGGTATTATAATACAAACGATTCATTACCTTGGGATCCATTGCACAGTGTTCTCGAGAAAAAGGACCTTATTCAAGCTTATAAGAAATATATCAAAATTCAAAATTGTATAAAATACTAGATAAACCGAAAAATCGAAATTCTCATTTATATTAAATCTAAATAGATTATTATAATTATTATTCGTTTTACTGAAGATATTAAGGGTATTACATAATTACAGCAATAAACTAAACGTTGATATTTTCTAGAATAATGTTCTATTTCATGCAATAGTATGTTATTAGCGCTAATCAAAAGTTATTAATGAATGTAAGTTTCGTAATAAGTAAGGCAAAAGGGATACAATCTTACAAAATTTGCATGAAATACATCTGGTTAAGAAGACGTAATTAAACCTCTTCATGCAGTAATGGTATATTACGGAGATTGCATGCAAGATTATAAACTATGCGAATTATAAAATAGTTTTATTGTATATTTTTCTTGTATTTAGATAACAGTATGGTGGAAAAAAGTTAAACAAAGAGTAAGTAAATAGTTTATAAATAGATTTTAAGCACATTTAAAAACGAATGGTACAGATGTTGATTTAGTAGCTGAAGGAATTGGTCCTATTGGCAGCAATAGCAGTTGAACATACTTCTATAAAACAAGTTTCATTGGAGGGGTTACCACCCTCAGCTGTTAAGATTTACAAAATTGTGCGTGGAACGGGTCCCATCACAAGCAGAGAAATTGTTGATATGTGTGATTTAGCTCCTCGTACAGTCCGTCATGGGCTGAAACTACTTGTAAGATCTAGCTTAATACTAAAGTTACCTCACTTACTTGATATGCGTTCAAGTAAGTTTTATGTTGAATAAAATTACAAGAAGGAAATATGCACTATTTTCATATTTCTGTTTTTTCTCCATCTAATGTGGGTTTAAATAGGGAAAAGGAAGAAAAAAACTATACTTCAATATCATCGCTAACAAACAAAACATCACGATTTATTGCATTTTTGAATAGTTGGAGTAAAAGTTCATTAGTTGTACGGATACCAATTGGTACTTCATCCGTGGTTAGGAACGCAAATACTGCTTCATTATTTGAATCAAGTATTCCACAATAGACATCTTTTTTAGGATAGTGTTTCACTTTCATCCCAGTGAAACGTTCAGCTAAAGGACGTAATATTGTTTGGTGCTTTCGAATATCATAGTTCGAAACTAGAGTTATTCTATGAGCTTTTGTGTATTGCATCATTTCTTTTAAAAGATCTTCATCTATTTCAGGAGTTACAATCAAGAGAGAGGTTTTTGCTCTCATTGCGATATCGGTAATACTGGCATTAATAGCTTCTTCTCCAACAATAATTGAAGTATTGTGCTGTCCTTCGAAATTGTATGAGGATGCTGCTTTATCAATTTGCTTAAGCTCATCTTCTCTATTATTTACAACTTGATAATAAGCCATTGCTTTTTCCAACAGAGAATCCATTTGTTTTAGTAAAACTTCATCAACGTCTTTTACAACGTTTGCAACTTGAGATACAACAGTATTAATTTGCATTTCCTCAGCTTCATTAACCTGTGCTATTAAATCTGTTTTTGAGTTTTCTTTATGTTTTTCAAGATCACTTTTCAGGCTACTAACTTCACTCGAATAAGTTTGTTGCATCTCTTCTACTACTTTATCGAATTGTCCAATATACTTCTGAATCTTGGATTTAGTAGCATTGCCCATCTTCTCGGTATCTTGTCTCGATTTTTCGAGTTCATTTATTACATTTGTTTGTAGTTTAATAATAACATCTGTATGATTTTTTGTGAAATCTTTGATTTGCTTATTTGTGCTTTCTTCATTTTCTGTAAGTTTTTTCTCAATTGTTTCTTTCAATTTATCTGTAACTTGGTTGCATGATTCTAAAGCAGACGATGCATATTTCTCTATTTCGTTTTGTACAGCATTTAAAACCTCATTTGGTAGAAGGTTCATTTTTTCTACACCATTATCTGCAATTTGTTTTTTCTTTGTTCTTATATTTGTATCTCCACTTATTAAGAAGTGATCCAACTCAGTTTTTAGTTGATCACGTACTTCATTTAAACCAATAACATGTTGGTCAATTAGCTGTAAACCACCTTCATTAAGATCATTTGCGAGGTCTCTAACAGTATTTCTAGAAACAATAAGCAAATCTTCTGCTTCCTTTTTTGTTTTTCCAATATTTATACGGGAAGAAGATTCTACAGTTTTCAGAGTTTCTGCGATTTTTGTTGTAAGGAAGTTTATTTTTCTATCTATTTGTTCAACACTTCGCCTTAATTGCTGTGTCTGTTTTATCTGATTAGTAAATAGGTCATTGATATTACGGCTTAATTCTTCAACCATTGTCCTTGTTTCATTTGTCCATGATGAATAAGCTTGATTCCAAACTTGGTTATATTGTTCAATAAAGGAATCTTGCAGATCATCTATTTGCTTTATCTGTTCTTTCAGCACACCATCTAATTCCACAGGAACCCTTTCTAAACTCTCTTTGTGATTACCAGTATGAGCATCAAGACCATTTATTATAAATTGCTTCAAATTGGTTGAGGTTTCGTCAATATTTTCTAAAACTGAATCTAGGAGTTGACTCCCTTTTTGGTCTGCAGAGTGATGGAATTGTTTAATAAAAGCATTAAGTTCTTTGATAAAGGCATCCAATTGTGTTGAAAAAATCAGAGGATGCTCTACAACAGCAGACAAATGTTTTACTACATCACCCTGAATGTCTTTCAGAAACGTTGCTGCGGCATTTTCTACGTAATCAGTACTTGTAACAAATCTATCATAAAGACCATCCAAAAGTTGTTTAACTAAACCTGACACGATATGAATATCGAAAATATGTGTGTCACCTTTAATATCTAGAGAACCACCAAATTTCTCCTTATCTTGATGATATGATTCTTTAACATTTTTCAAAGCTGTGACGATTCCATCAACCGAATAAAGAGTATCACGCTCAATGATAATATACTCTTTCAGAAAAGGCAACAATGCAAAATATTGTGGAGTGTTTCCAGATATTTTTTTAAGGAAACCTAACTCCTCTAGATTCTTTGCAGATTGGATAAGTGTTAATGGATCCAGTTTCGTAACAACTAATAGTTCACCGATAGTAACCTTACCTAAACATAAGGTCGCAGAATATACTTTAATATCAGTTTCATTAAAACCGATGCGAGTTAAAAGTGGTGGTAAAATATCTATTGACTTAGACATTTATTTTCAGCCTATCAGTCCTATACAATACTTCCTTAATAATGTTGTCGCATTAATACTTTGAAAAACAGATAATTTCTTGTGGGTTAAAGATGAACAATGTGTTAGAAAATGTGTTTTTCTATTCTTAGTTCTTACGCAATAATTTTTTTCACTATCCCACCTATAAAACGTCTTCCTTGCTACTATTGCATGCAAACAAATTTTGGTGGCTAATCAGTTACTTCTCATTGCCTTTTTAATTATACTTTCTTATAAGTTCGGGATAACGGATGGGTTTTATTGTAATCCCATCCCCTCATCGTTCACATTTTCTTAGCTGTTACCTACGTTGGTTAACAGAACAGAAGTACTAATTCTCTAAAAAAACTTTTAAGTCATTATCTGCATTTCCAATATGGTAAAAATGAAAACAAAAGCATTTATTACATCAATAGGTTTAACAGTTATAACCTTACTTATATTATCGCTTTTTAATGCTATAAGCGTCCTTGGTTATGATTGGAATAGAATAAATACAATGATTCTCAATGAAGACGATAATATTGGCTATGGTCTATTCAATGGTACTCATGGGATTGAAAGTCAATTAGTCCAAGTTGATTATGAAACAGACATTAGGTATGTAAGGGAAGGAATAGGAGCTGCAACAGATTCTTATGACAATGATTCCTATAACTGGCAACGTTCTTCTGGTTATTATGATAGTTTCTACACTTTCTCATTTGAAGATAGAGAATGGGTAAACTTGCCTACTTACATACAAGCATTCAACCTTACAGGGTTGGGTCCTAATGTTACTATTACAAGTGGAGTTGTTAACTTAGGGACTCTAAGTTTGTTTGAAAAAACAATTTTAGAAATCGAAAAAGAAATGGTCTATGTCTATGCTGTTGATCTTAAAGCGGGTGAATTATATGATCTTAACATTTTAACAACGGAAAATGGTTTAACCTACATAGTTTATTACGAAGGTATCGATGTTAGCGGTGAAACACTATCAAAAGGATTTAATCGAAATGTTTCACCCCTCTATGCTGTTGAAAGTGGTACTTATCTAATTTATCTCTACGGTAATAAGGATAATAACGTAATTATAGAACCTAGGAAACTTGCAGTCTCTGAAGGTTCAGTAGGGACAACATTGTTAGATACATTTGTTAATAACGATGGACAATTTTGGAACGAAACAAGAATGGATTGGCAAGATACTAAAAGTAAGGAAAATGTTCATTCATACTTTTACGAGATTTCAGAAGGTGACTACCGATTCAAATATGTTCCTTTTGATAATCCTGAAGATACGTATGCGATTTTCTTTTCTAGTACTAAATCATATTCTGATTCCTTCACTCAGTCTTACTCAGTTTTCGGACTAGGAGATCCAGGAGAGGAGTTTATCGATTTCTACGTTTCAGAAGATACAAACATTTTAGTTCTCATTTTTAGTGATTTGGGAACAGGTGTTGAATTTGACTACCTACTTTCCCTTAAATCTGAATCTTTCCCAATTCTAACGGAAGGAGAAGTCTATAATTACCTAGGAGATCTAGTTACTTTTGGAATTAATATAGAAGAAACTCAGCTTGTATACCTAAACTCAACAGACACACTATCAGATCCATTGACGGTGGTTAGATATGAAGAAAACAATGAAGTATACATCTTCTCTTACGGACTTGAGAATTTAGGAGTTGATTCAGAGAAAATTATATTGGAACCAGGCTACTACGTGTTCTATCTTATGAATGAGGACACATATGACTTTGAAATTCAATTGAATGTTGTTTCCATCGATTCCTTTAATCATCAAACAGGTCCAAACTATGAAGCATTCAACCTTGAACAAGCAGATGGTAGTCCATCCAACTATAAAGTTTTCAATATTTCAACAAACCTTTGGGAGTTTACAAACTTCAATTTCACATTTCTCACTCAAGAGAACTATACTGTTGATTTAACACATTTGCTTTATTTCGGAAAATCGCAATACGTCTTTACAGGAGGCACAACTACACTGGGAAACCAGCAAGATATAAATGGAACCTACCAAGCTTACATCACTAATAATATACAAAGAATAACTTTCCTTGGTCAAAAAGAAACAAATGACAGATACATACTCCTCTATGTCAGTGAATTATATAATAATACAAACTATACGGCAGATGATGAAGGAGATGTCCTTGTGAACCAAACTTTAGTTAGTTTCCAAATCAAGCACGACCCTGGTTATCCTGATGAATTTAACGAAATCGGTGTTAATGAAATAGACTTTACTCAAGATCTAGATAGTATTGGAAGAGGTAAGATTACTAGAGATTTTGACTATGTTACAAGTTCAACTGATTTGTATATCTTAAAAGGAAAACTACCTCTGTACACATGGTATAATTTGAAAATAACTATCGTTAATGGAACAATAGATTCAGCAAATTATGAAATGAACAATCCTGAACCTAATCGTAATTATGAGCTGGAAGATGGTGTTTTATTACTCAACAGATACTATCAAAATTACCTTGGTTCCCCTACATATTATTATACCTATGTTCAACCAAACGTTTCCATTCCAGAACGTGTGTTCGATACACAATTTGGTGTACTATCGGAAGACTTCCTCTTCATGTTCTCCATAAGGCATATCGGTCTTAATGGCACAGTCCATTTTGAGTTCATCCCATATAATTGCACATCACTATCACCGCTTGAATATGGTGAATTTGAAGGTTTGAAGAAACTTTCCACTGGTGCAATAGTGGCGATTTCGGTTACAGCAGGAGTTTTAGGGGTAGGAGCTACAACTTTTGTAATTTTGAGAACAGTGAAAAAACCTAAATAACCAAATAACCAAATAACTTATACCTCTTTTTTTTCTTTTTATTTTTTTAAATCTTCAATTACACCTATTCGAGTACAAATTGTAGACAAAAAACATTCATTGCATAGAGGTTTTTGAGCTACACATATTTTCCTTCCATGGTCTATTAGAAGATGCGTTATTTTCCCCCATTTTTCCTCGGGAAGTATTAACTTCAAATCTTCTTCAATTTTGTTAGGTTTAGAGTTTTCTGTCAATCCCAATCTATAAGAAATTCTCTTAACATGTGTATCAACAGCTATTCCTTCATGAATCCCAAACCAGTCATTTAATAGAACATTTGCAGTTTTTCTTCCAACACCAGGAAGTTTCATGAGTTCCTTTAAAGTAGTTGGGACATTTGAATTATACTTTTCAATTAAATGAGAAGCCATATCTTTGAGAAATTTAGCTTTGTTTTTGTAAAGACCAACACTTGAAATTATGGTTTCAATTTCTTCTATTGTTGCATGTGAAAGAAGCATTGGATCAGGAAAACGCTCAAATAAGTCCGGGGTAACAGCATTTACTTGCTTATCTGTACTTTGCGCGCTAAGAATAGCAGCTGTTAACAGTTGGAAAGGTGAGGCGATATTTGTTAAGCTCCCCTCACTATTAGGATAATTCTTCTCTAATAGTGAAAGTATCTGTTCACCTCGTTGTGGTGAGGAAATATTCATTGTTAATAAAGAAAATAAATCCTTTATAAAACATATTCTGCTTGGATTTTCGATTAATAATATCAATACATAGGAAAAAAGCTAAATAAGAAATTAACAAAAACGTTTTATAATAATGTGCATAATATTTTTTATAGTGATTAAGTCGTAAAAGTTGGGCGATAAACAATGGGGATAGGTCAACAAAGGAAAATATTCAAAGTAACACTTTTAGGGGACGGTGCAGTAGGCAAAACCAGTCTTAGAAAGACATATCTAGGAGAAGGTTTCGAATCGGGATATTCTATGACCATAGGAGCTGACTTTGCTGTCAAACGTTTGAAGATTGATAATAATGATTTTGTTGCACAAATTTGGGATCTTGCGGGACAGCAAAGATTTTCAGCAGTTCGTGAAGTCTATTATCGAGGAACGTCTGGTTGTTTATTAGTATTTGATATCACAAGAAGGGCAAGTTTTGAGAACATTCCCTCATGGATTGCTGAGCTTCTTAAAAACAACTACAATCGTGTTGTTCCTATTGTATTATTAGGTAATAAATCAGATCTTCGCTCTTCTGCCAAAGATCCTGTATTACGGGAACAAGCTGAAGAATATGGGCGTTCTCTTTCCGAATGGTCAGGTTTTTCTGTTCCATATATTGAAACTTCAGCAAAAACAGGAGAAAACGTTGACGAATCTTTCAAAACATTGCTAAAAAATATTGTTGTATTTTATGAACGCCTTTACAACAAATAAGCCATTTATTTTTCCTTATTTTGTATTGTTTTGATGATATTCATCGTATTTTCATTAAATTCTGGATGTAGAAAAACTGTACCATCTTCGTTGACCTTTACAATTTCTATTTCTTCCAATTCTTTTATATATTTCTTAGTTTGGGCTAATGATACCCCTAGAACAAAAGAGAGTTGAACAGGAGCTATTATCTTAGTTCTCCTTAAGAGATCAATTATGTTGTAGCGTCTATCAGTAATTATTAATTTAGCTATAACTTTTTGCTGTTCAGACCACTCCAGCTTTTCTTTGTCCATTTTTTCGATTTTCCTTGTTGCTTCTTCCTTTTCCAATTCTATGTTTACTAATTGATCCGTT
>JAUVXQ010000037.1 GCA_030603505.1 Candidatus Heimdallarchaeota archaeon
CTCAAATCCCAAAAAGATAAACAGAGTTATACTACATATAACATCAATAACAACATCAAAATTGATTTTAAAATAAAACGGATAAAATTACCTAAAATCAATACATGGGTCAAGTATCGGAATGATCGAGTCTTCACTGAACCGATTAAACAAGTTACTGTCTCGAAAACCAAGAGCGGTAAATACTTTATCTCGTTACTTGTAGAATGTGACATAGGTATTTCTCAGAAAAAGGTTATTAAGCAATCAAAAATTGAAGCTTTCGATATGTCCGCACCCCATTTTTTGATTTCTGAAAGAACAAAGTTGAACAACCCCCGTTTTTATCGAAGCGAAGAAAACCGCCTTAAACGATTACGTCGCAGACTTTCCCGAAAAAAGAAGGGTTCATCGAATCGTAAGAAATCTCAACTTCAGTTAGCCAGAAAATATGACTCAATCACAAACCGAAAAAATGATTGGTTGCATAAAATAACTACTTGTTTTGCTCAAGAATATGATGCGATCATTTTAGAACATTTAGACATTCAGGGGATGCAACAATTCAATAAAGGAATCAGTAAATCTGTCACTTTAGACTTTTCTTGGGCACAATTCGTATCAACTTTGCGATATAAAATAGAACGAAAAGGGGGACATCTTGTATTAGTGGAACGGTTTTTCCCTTCCAGTAAACTATGTTCTCACTGTGGTTGGAAGAATTTAGAACTCCAACTATCAGATCGCGAATGGATATGTGAAAAATGCGCAACAGTTCATGAAAGAGATGTCAATGCTTCAAAAAATCTTCTAAAAGAAGGACTCAAAATCCTTCAAACAAATAATATCACTATTATCCCTACCGTTGGGACGACGGGAAGTTACGCTTGTGGAGATGGTGTAAGACTTGCTTAAGAGAGCAATCGTCGAAGAAACAAGAATCCACCGACTTTAGGTAGTGGTAGTTCAAATATTTTCAATGATCAAATCCAGATATTCTAGCATAGCTTCAATTCCTTCGTATATTTCTTCAACTAGGTAATAATTATCATCAGTAACATATTCTACTCTAGAACTCATCTTAAAAAGGTTCTTTGCTGTTCTTAGAGCTATGAACTCAAAACTTTTCCTTCCTGGATCACTTTGTTTAAATGATTCTTGAACATAATTCTGAACAATTTTTGTACTATTTGAAAAAACACCTTGTGCTGTTTCAGGTGGAATTACAGCTACTTGGTGAAAGAGCGATTTGAAGAGATGAAAACCTGTTCTCTGCAATTTCAATGCAGCTGTTTTAATATCAGATTTGATCATTTCATGATCAACTTGTTTGAATAAAGATTTACTCACAGCGTAATCATTCTCTGTCTGGAAAGAAGCTATTTCTTCTGTAACTATAACTCTAATAGTTTCAAAACTCAGACTACGAAAACCTAGAATACGGAGTTTGCTCAATACTTCATCTGCCATTTTATTAGCGATTGAACTTGAAGAATCTGGATTAATTTCACTAATTAGTGCACTTATATCAGAGTATTTTATTTCTCTCTGCATTTCTCTTACCCAAACAACACCAGAGTTTATTCTTCGAAAGGTTTGTGAAAGTATTCCTGTGGGGTCAATATGGTTTAATGCTTGGCATACTATGTCCAGAATCGCATTTGTTGGCATATCGCGATAGAATTGTGGAAAACAGATGTTTAGAACGTCCATACTTGTATCAAATTGCAGTCCTGTTTGTACTAGCTGTGTAATTATAATAGAAATATCAAAAGATATAGGTCTATTATTCTTGTCCATTACAGTTCCTATTTTTTCATTAAAGTATATAATTACGGCAAATAAATCGATTAAAGGTTTCTCTTGATGTTCTATCAAGTTTTTCAATGTAAGAAAAGAGAGTAACTGTTTCTCCTTTTTTAAAGTATAGCCCTCTATTTTTCGATTTAAACTATCCTTAATTATTTCCTTTGTAAGATAGTTTAGTTTTGTTAACCTTCGTAGGAATGATGTAATAAATAAGAGATTATTACCTGCTGTTAAATCACGACCATATTCTTCGCTTATTTTCTGTGCAAGCTGGAAAGCAGATTGGGGTTGATACCAATCTAAATGGATTAAGAGTTGTATTGCTAAATGAGGTTTATTTCCTAGAATCTTTAGAAGTAATCTTTGCTCGTCTAGGTATTTTAATTCTTTATCATCCATTGAAAGAGATGTTAGATAATCATCCATTTCATGCTTCTTTAGAAGATCAATATTTATCTCACTTGCACTTTTTTTATACATAGGAGAGAGAAAAAGTACTAAAATATCAATGTTACGATTACTTCAACATTTTCAAAGTTTACACTATAAAAAACTTACAAAAAGGGAAGAAAGCGCTTTAAGCGCCCATTATTCAGCAATTCTTAGAATTTGCAAAAGGTTAGATATACAAAACTGTTATAAAAGAAAAATATTCTAACCAGTTTATGCATGGTGGAGTTCATCTTCTATCAGGGTTAGTGCTTGCTAGTCTAAATAAGAAGAAGGACTACAAATTAGGCGCTGTTTTTGGTGCTATCTTCCCTGATATTGACATTTTCATTACAGGGCTTATATATCTCATAGCTGGAGAAACAGCTGCTATGGAGATTCACAGAAGTTTTACACACAGTTTGTTTATGGTGTTTATTTTTACAGCGATACTTATAGGAGCTTATTTCATCCCAAAAATTAAACAAACTGAGAATTTCAATTTGCTCCATTTTGCCATCGGATTTGGTATAGGGATGTTTGTACATGTAATGTTAGATACGTTATATTTGTCACACGTACTATTATTTTGGCCTTTTTCCACTCAAGAGATTAGCTTTGCAATTGTTCCTGTTGCTGCCCTTTCTGAAATACAGCTTAGATTATTACAAGTAACTGATTTCTACACAGATATTTTCTTTTTCTATATTCCAATTCTAATAATAGCTTTCAAGAAAAATTTACATAAAATAATTCGAATTCCCTTCTTAATCTATATTTTAGCTGATTTTGCAGTAATAACCTTTTTTATGTTCAATGCATTTACTAGTCCAGTAGATTATAATCAATTTGTGATTAACCTATACAAACCTGGAGTCTTCTTCTTACTCATTTCAGTATTTTCTCCATTTTTATTTAAAGAGGTTATTAATGATTTCAAATTTAAAACAAGAGATATTATAATTATTTCAAGTCTGTTTGTTTTCTCTCAATTTCTCTTTTGGTTAGCAACTTTCTAATAACTTTTTTATTCTAATATAAAAACTCGCTAATATCAAGATTTGACAATTCGTAGAAGATACTGTCCTTGTCCCTATTTAAACTCATAATTTCCATTAATCTATTGATTACTTTTTCAGCTAGTACTTTTTCATTAGTTATCATTGATTCAGTAAAGAAGCTTAATAGACTTTCAAGGATATCTGTATCATTTGATAGGTAAATAAGGGTTTTAATATATTGTTTCAAATCTGATGGAATTATATTTCTCACTGTACATAATTTAGTAAAAGTAGTTATTACTTGATCTATAACCCCCAAATCACTGTTAATCTTCAAACATTCAATAAAATTGGTCGAAAAATCTTCAGTAACCTTCTCTGGAAAATTTAGTAAAATACTATTAACTATCTGGAAAGCGCGATTTACAATTAACGGATGACTTGCGCTTAAAGCTATATTTTCCACAAAAAGGAAAATTGTTTTAACATTTTCTGACAAATCATGTTTAAATGCAAAATTGCTAATTGTTTGTAAAGAAGTATAGCAAACATCTTCTTGTTTTATTTTCATCATTATATTGAAAAGCGCATTTAAAGGATATTCTACAGTTTTAGAATTGAACTGAAAAACTAACTGCATAAACAGCTCTATTCCTCTTGTTCGTATGTTTTTATCGTGATGAGATTTCAATATTTTAATAATTCTTTCAACGTTTAATTCTGTTAGCTTTTCCTTTTTCAATAATGCTTCCAGAGCCTTTAAACCCATCTCTCTTAGGTTATCTTCATATGTTGCTCTGGCTATCCCTATCATTATATCCACTAGATAGCTTATCTTTTCTTTTGTTGCTAGAACTAGATCAGGGTAAGCAAAAAGAGTTATTTCCCTCAATTGTTTTTCATATGAAAAAGTTAGTAATTTTATAATATCACTTGTGTATTGACTTAATTTAGCTAATGATTTCTTCTTGAAAATTATCTCTTCTAAGCATTTGAAAGCAGTTATTCGCATCTCTGATTCATCTGTAGCTTTGAAAATCATTATGTATGATTCAGCTATACCGAATAAGGGAGTGTACTTATCAATGTTGGTTATGATATTGTTCAAACTTCCCATTGCATTCATTCTTAAGGATTCATTCGACGTAGCTCTCAATATTTCTGTAAGAGCTATAGCTACATCTCTCCCTAAATCAGAATCTTCAATTGGGAGCAGAAGTATAGCGTTAATAACACTTCTAATATTAGGTTGGCTTTGAAGAAACCTATCTTGTTTTACTGCTTTGAAAAGTTGACGAAGTTCCAGTGAATCTTTCCCACTAGGTCTGACTTTTTTCATCCCTTTTCTTATTATTTCAAAATCTTTAGTAATATTGAATAATTGTTTTACTTTGTCTTTGTTTTCTAGTAGAAGTCGATCAATCTTTTGCTCTTCTTCATCCAATTCATCATCAGTTAATAAAGATGCAAGCGCTTGAGAAGCAGCATCTCTTACTCGAGGATTTGGGTCATTTAATTGAGCACTGAACAGAACCTCTGAAACCTTGGAATCTCTAAAATTGGCTAGTATGTAAGCAGCTCTTTCTCTTTGTAGAGGTATAGAACTATATTTTAGCTGTTTAATTAAACCATCAATTTCAGAGTCTTCTGTGGATTCATTCATGGATATGTAATAAAATGTTTCAAACATATATGAACTTTTGTTTATTCCTTCAAGAAACTCAATGATTGCTCTTTAGCGCTTTATCCGTGGGGGTTGACACAAAGAGTAAGATTTTTGTAGTATTGTGTAAAAATCAAGTCGATGCCTGAATCACATACAGATTCTATAGTTGAAGAAAAAAGAACTTCTGCAGGTCGAAAGAAAGTTGCTTGGTCGAAAAAAAAGATCCTTGCTGTAACTATTTTTGCAGTAATAGTTATAATTTCTGTAGTAGTTTTAGTTTTTACATTTATAGATAAAACATTTCTATTTACAATAGTTAAAGATTACTTCATTCTTCCTTTGCTAGAGATTGGGTTTTGGGCATATATTGTATTTTTAGGCATAATGATCTTACAAAGTTTAATAGTTCCTATACCTTCAGAATTGATATTGTTGTCTGGAGGAATGATCTTTGGATTATGGCCAGGTGTTATAATAGGTACAATTGGTTCCTTATTGAGTGGATTAGTCACATACTACCTTTCTAATAAAGGTGGACGGCCTATTTTAGAAGCTTCTGGTGAATATGTTGGTTTTGCTGATCGTTTCATTTTATTTATGGATATATGGATTGAAAAATGGGGGATATGGGCTATAATTGTAGGAAGAGCTGTTCCCATAATCATGTTTGATCCAGTATCTTACGCGGCAGGTCTATCAAATATAAAATGGAAACAATATACTCTTGCTACATTTGTTGGATCAATTCCCCGGGCAATATTTTATGCATTCTTTGGTGTTCGATTATTAGGCGGTAATCCTCCAGAGTACATAGCTAGTTTAAGTCCAGAACAATTTGAAGCTGCAGCAGGGCAGTTTAATCTCTATTTCTACATCATATTTGGTGTTTTAATAGTGATGTTAGCACTAGCCAGTATTCTTTCAAAAAGGATGACAAAAGAGTCCGAAAAAACAAAATAAATGAAAAGAAAAGCTAATATCAATTTGTTAATCAACAATTTTTAGCTTTTCTATCTTTACTTCGATTTTTTGCAATTATCACTTCTAGAACATTTTTCACAACATACCATATTCTCATAAGTAACGGTGTGTCACAAGCAGTTTCTGTTAAAAATCAAGTTTTAACGACTGAAACAGCAGTATTTCAAGAAAACCTATTCTCAAAACGTCAAACATCAAGACACGAAAAATATTTAAATGGTTCAATAATCATGAAAACGTGATAAAACGAAAGATAATAGTATTAAGCATTCTACTATTGCTTACTTTTTCTGTAGTGGCAACAAAAGATTCTATCGTTCATTCAGCAATACAAGAGGATTATAATGAAAGCGAACATGTCTATTTTCTCATTGAGCAAGAACTAACTATTACAAAAATTCAGACCAAGACAGTTCTTGATGATAGAGATGCTTTACATCTGTTTGTTCAAGTTTTGTATGAGAATGGCACTTTTGTTATTTATCATGTTCATGGCAACCAGACATATTTAGTTGTAAAAGAAGAAAATGTTGAAGAAATCTTCGAAGTTTCAGATATCGATGATGGCGTTCAACTGATTTTTGCTTATAGAGGAAGCACAGCATATTATGACTTTAAATTGTACACTTGGACTTATAGTTCAGGAGGAGAAGTCACACCTATTTTCTCTACTAATCCCCGATGGCAAACAATCAGTTTTTGGATGTATAAAGGTGCAGAAGATTTTCATCTAATAATTGGGGAGAGTGTTCCGTACAGCATGCTTTCAGAGCGGACTTATGTTCGTGTATGGCATTTCTCAATAAAAGATTCTTCAAACATCGACGAGGATAGTTGGAAAATTTTCATAAATTATCCCAATCTCCAAAAAATCTTCTGGGTAAATGGATCGATCTATGCATTCTTTCTTACACCAGCTTGGGGAGAAGGATATAGGAATCACACAATCATCAGAACATCGCAAGTAGAGAATACTGTAGTAAGTCAATGGTTTTCCACTGAAGGAGAATTCGACACTTTGTTAGCTATTGATGACAATAGAATGGGTCATTACGTTCTTTTGAGAAATGGGAAACTCTATTCTTGTATATTTCCAATTGAATCAGATGTCAGTTTTGATATGTTTAATAAAATCGACATAGGGGTCTATAAATATCAAGACTTAATAATACAAACCTTAGATAATTATACATACGTAGGAATAAGCTCAGGTCCGTATATGAGCTATGAAGACTTCTTTTCAAAGAAGGAATATAGTGCTGACATAGTAATCGTAAAAGCTAACCAAACAGACATTTCAAAAGAGTCAATTTCTCTCTCCCACGCTGTACCAGGAGATATCTATAGTTCCTTTTCAATGGATTGGAGGAATCTAGAATCTTATGTCTTTTGTAGAACAACCCTATTATCCAAATCATATTTAGATGAACCTTTATTCTATAATGCCAGTTATATTTCATTTCTTATTACTAGTAATTTATCATTAGATTTGCCAGAAAAAGCTATTTACTACTACATTGAGAAAATAACAGTTTTTTCAATATTCTGGCATAAAGCAGGAATGGCTTTAACAATAGTTATCGTAAGCATAGGTTTGATTTACTTAATCTTTTTCAAGTGGATAAACAGGGTTTACGCCAATATAAAGAAATTCTTAACTAGACCAGTTTACCAAAATACAAAAAAAGCAAAACTTGTTGCGTTGAACTTTTGGCTTTTTATTTTCAATTTCATTACAACGCTTTTTATACTTTTTAAAGCAAATAAAAGACGTTATTTGATTAGCATATTAGGTTTATCAGTTCTGTCAATCATAATAATTACCAGCGCTGTTCTATATGATTCAAAACAACAAAATATCTTAATAGAATATACTGAACAAATAGATCTGACTAGTAACAATTTACCATCATTAAGCGTATTTTATCCTTATGAAAATAGATATCACCCTCAAGAAGGAACGTTTGATTCTGATTTTCCTGGATTGGTTTTTAACGAAGTATTTGAGACTATATCAAGAAACACTGTCTCTGTAGAGAAGATGATTGTAGGTTTTGAATATTCAATATCAATAACAATGACTTTAACAGGAGAGATTATCTATGAAACTATTCAATCTAGCAGTTACGTTGGACTTTCAGATAATTATCTTCCAATTATAGAGAGTCTACTTATTGAAGGTAGAGTTCCTGAAGAAAAGGGTGAAATCATCTTATCATACGCTACAGCAATCTCCATGGAAACAGAAGTTGGTGGAAATATCACGTGCTGGGGAACCAATTATGTTTATCATTTGGGAAGTACATATGCTAACTTCACTGTAGTAGGTATCATTGGCACTCATTCAGTAGACTTGAAGGAGTTGTGTATAGAAAACAACGTTCCTTATGATATTTCAACGAACCTTCTGGAAATGTTTTGTGCTTTTACTTTCCATGATTTCTATTTTGACAGTATTTCTGAAATTGAACCATTAAACACAATGATAACAATGGATATTCAATTCATTTACGATTTTAATCTAATAGAACTAAATGAGATATCCAATTTGAAGAATGAAATCAATGGATTAATATTAGAAAACCAACATTCTTTGAAATTTGCTCCTTCTGGGTGGTGGACACAGGAAAATGAATTCGTAAAGATAATTAACATTTTCGAGCCTAACCTAGCATCTTCACAATTCTTATTCTATACATTAGCTGTACCTGTACTTTTTCTAGCACTATTCCTTGTGTTTGAAACAAACGAACTTTTTACTACTAGCTTCGAGCAAGAGATTGACATTTTAAAATCAAAAGGTGAATCAATCTTCAGGATTGGAATAAAATACACATCATTTAAATTCGTAGAATCATTAATAGCAACATTCATTGGAATAGGGGGAGCGCTGCTATTGGTGCCATTACTACTAAAGATAGATAATTTACTCAGCTTCAATGCTACATTTTACTCAATAAGCTTTTCTTACGCAAAATTAGCTTTGATATTTTCT
>JAUVXQ010000073.1 GCA_030603505.1 Candidatus Heimdallarchaeota archaeon
ATCAAATATGGTTATAGGATCACTTTCGAAAATTTGTAGAAAATTGTTATTTTTAACAAATGAATACATCTTACGTAATTCAAGCGCACATTCTAATAACTTTAGTTTAATATCTCTGAACTTCCCTCCTTCAATATAGTACTTGAAGACATTAAGATGTGGTGGAGCAGCTTTAGGGAAAATAATTGATGCTTTAGAAGCAGGGCAATTAATTGCCCTTTGTAATTTCAATAGCACTTCTTCAATATTCTGAAAACTAACCTTTTTTTCATCATTTTCCTTATGTAAAACCCCAATTACTGAATAATAGGGTGTGACAGTAGAACTCATTTCCGTTGTAGAATTTACTTCCACTTGAAAATCTTCTTTCATAAGAAGACAAATTTCTTCATTTGCGATTTCCAAAGTTAGAAGAAAATAGCTTCTAATGTCACTTTCTGGCAAATTTTGGATTTCAAACCATGTATCATCCCTAATTGAAGTTACAGCAGTTTTTTCTATAATTCTCAGAAAGTGTGAATAAGATGTTGATGCAAATCTATTGATTGGTACTGATAAGATATCGAAAATTTCCTCAGTTCTTGTTCCATTTTTATACAAATCAACTGTGGAAAGATAGTAAGGATCAAAGAGTTCATCTTGTTCTACAAAATAAAAAATAAGGCTACTTATCTCAACTTTTCTCACATAAAGATCTGTCTCAATATCTTTGAATTTTCTTTCGTGGGAGTATGTAATTGCCTCTTCTAAGATTTCTATGGATTTATCAAAATCATTTATACTCTCAAAAGCATCTGACAATTTTTTACATGTAATAAGAAACTTCTCTTGATCAGACCAACGAATGGATTTCAGCAATAAATCCGCAAAATTGTGCAATATCTCCGGTTCAACTAACATCAACGATTGGGCAAATAATGTGTTTAAATTTTCTAAAACCTCATCAATAAGATGAACTGATGAACCTATTTTTGCTAAAACAGCGTTTATTTCTTTTTTTATCTCCTCTATTCTTTCTTTTGGATGAGGAAGTGTAAGCGAACCTATCACAGTTAGTAAGTAAACTATGGAAATAAATATGGTTTGAAGATTCTCTGTCTCCTTGATTGTTAATAACCAATCATAAGTAGCGTCAAAACCTTTTGTATAATCATCTAGTTCCCAATATGATTTAGCTTTCAATTCCTTTAATATAAATGAGATTTCATCATCTTCCACATTATATTTTTCAAATTCTCTTATCTCCTGTAGCACTTTTTTATAATTTGTTTTTTTGTAATATTCGTAAGCAACTTGAAGCTTAATACTAGCCATTATGTCATAAAGTTTGTACTTCTTTGCAATAGATGCAGCTTTTAAGAGCAATGGTAGAGGATCTTTATTCAGAGATGTGTATAATTGAGATTGAAGAATTAAAGCTTTCATCAAAATGAAATTGTCATTAGATTGTTTCGCTAATTGTAACAAAAAATCGCTTATCTCACGAGATTCATCAATTTGATCGTTAATCAGAAGCTCTTGACCTTTCAATGCACTTTCAGTTACCAAGTCTTCCAAAGAAGTAGATTTTGTGATTCCATATTTTTTTACTATTGATAATAAATCATCCTCTAACAGCTTTCTTTTTTTAGATTTCACTTTGTTATTAATCTCTAGTGAATTGTTGTTAGAAGACACTTGGATTCAATCTACCGCTAAAATTATAACTAACACGAAATTTGCTAATTTATCAAAGTTTTGTTAAGACAAAAACTAAGAAAGAAGAAATTAAAAGAATATAAACTAACATTCTTACTGTTCATTACAAATGGATAAGATAAAAACTTAAATATCTCGCTTACTGATTTTAACCATAGGAATATTAAAGTGGTGGTCTATTTGGGATATCCTTCAGTATCTCTTTACGAATATCTTCTCCAAAGTTCTGAAAATAGAAGAACATCTATTGCAATTGAAGACAGAGATGAGCGAGTAACTTACCAGGATATAATAGATAGATCAAATAGATTAGCTGATTTCCTCATTACATGCGATGTTAAAAAAAATGATACAATAGCTATTGCCATTCCAAACTCGATAAATTATGTTTTTTCTGTTTTTTCTGCTTTTCAAATAGGTGCTAAAGTTACACCAATAAATACCAGGCTTTCTCAACGCGAAATAAACTTCCAGTTACTTGATTCAGAGGCTAAAGCTATCATTATTTCGCCTGAAATGTGTAATGTTTTTGGAGATTTAAATAATAAATTCGATTTCAAAGCAAGAATCATAACTCCAAGCATTGTTTCAGATTCTTCTGAAAATGATTGCATTGATGATTATGTGCATTTGAAAAGCATTCTACAAAACAACAGAAAATTCACTGAAAATAAGAGTAAAGCTGATTCTATAGCTTTTCTTCTTTACACCGGAGGAACTACAGGAACACCTAAAGCTGTAATGTTAACCCATTCCAACATTTTAATCAATTCAATGCAATTCAACAACCGTTTGGATGAATCACCTAGAACGGATAAGGAGAGTGCTCTTGCTGTTCTACCTTTAAGCCATAGTTTTGGTATAATTTGTGCCTTATTTGCACCTCTCTTCAGGGGAGATGAAATTTTCACCCAAGCTACATTTTCATCATCTAAAGTTTTAGAGATTATTGAGAAAAAGAAAATTACTGCTTTCCATGGTGTCCCCACAATGTACTATGCTCTATTAAATGAAGATTTAGAAAAATATGACATTAGTAGTTTAAGATTGTGCATCTCTGGAGGAGCAGGATTGCCAAAAGAAGTTTATGAACAATTTCTTAGGAGAACAGGTGTTTCGATAAAGGAAGGTTATGGGTTAACAGAATGTAGCCCTGTTACACATGTAAATCCAATCTATGACCCCAAGATTGGATCTATTGGTAAACTTCTAACAGATACTCAAGCTAAAATAATCGATCTAGAAACAAACGAGACTGTGGCACCTGGAGAGGTAGGGGAGATGGTTATTAAAGGACCACAAGTAATGAAAGGTTATTGGAAAAAGGGTGTTGAAACTATCAACGTTTTTACTAAAGATGGGTGGCTAAAAACAGGTGATTTAGCGAAAGTTGATGAAAAAGAATATTTTTACATTGTTGATAGATTAAAAGAAGTTATCAATTCTGGTGGATACAAAATCTATCCCAAGGAAGTAGAAGAGATTTTACATCAACATCCAGCTGTAGCGATAGCAGCAGTTGTTCCTAAACCAGATGATTTCTATGGAGAAGTAGTAAAAGCTTATATTGTTCTTAAAAAAGGCCAAGAGACTTCAAAAGAAGAAATTACCGAATATTGTAGAAATATTTTAGCAAGTTACAAAATTCCCAAGGAAATAGAATTTACAACACAACTACCTTTAAGCGCAGCAGGTAAAGTGTTAAAAAGAGAATTGAAGAAAAATAATACTACTTAGTACTAGAAATGATTATTTTGAAAGCTTCATCAACTGAGAGAGGTTCGAAAATCTCAGCACCAAATACTTTTCTACTCAAATCATACAGAGCTTTATTGTAAGGAGCTTTTACATTATTTTTTTGTGCGAGTTGTAATATATATCCATTCAAAGTATCTAATTCGGTGATATTTCTCTTCTTCAATATAAGATCTTGAGCCATACTGTTTATCACTGTATGTTTAACATTTTTCTTGAAAATGAGAGTGCGTAAAAAGGAAGGAATTTTCAAGCTTAGAGAGATTGTTTTCCAATTCGGAAGACTTCCTAATACATGTTCTTTATAGCCAGCTTTTTGGATAATCTTTATACCTTCAGAAATAACTTGTGTAGATAAGAGTGAAAGTTTGGAAAACGAGGACACTTTTTGGAAATTCAAACCCACCAATGCAAATAGAGAATTAGACAGATTAAGCGCAATTTTAGTGTGAACAGCATCTTGTAATCGGTCAGTAATTTCACATTTAAAACCTAGATTAAATATACCATTTATCTCTTCTATTGAGTATTGTAATTTGTTATCTTCTGTTCCTAAGTATAGTGGACCCTTCTCTTTATAATATACAATATTTTCATTATCTTGCCAAACATTAAAACAAATGACACCATAAACTATCTTAGTGAAGTACTTTGTTAGAATATTTTGATTTTCCATCCCGTTTTGTAAAGCAACAATTATGACTTCATTCTTGAATTTTGAATAAATCTGTTGCGCAGCTTTTTCTAAATCATAGTTTTTAACCGACAATATGATAACATTTACATTATCAATATCATCTAAGGAGTTAATTACAGAAGCTTTTACATTATTTTTTTTGTTTAAATCAACTTCAGAAAGAATAAGCCCTTCATCTTGTAGTTTGATGTACTTATCTCCTCTAACTAATAAAATAATATCTTTATAACGAGGAGCAATCCAGCCATAAACAAATGAGCCAATAGCACCGGCACCATATACAAGAATATTTAGTTTTTCGGGCATAATTACCAATAACTAAAGGTGCCTTTTTAATTTTTCCAAAACTCAACAGTGAGAATGCAAATACTCTTAAAACTGCCAATAAGTAAATATACTTAATATTTTCAAATACTAATTAGTGCTTAAACCATGGACCAAAAAGACTTTGAGCTTGAGCTTGCATTGAGTTTAATAGAAAATCAACTTTACGATGAAGCATTATCTTATTTGAACCGATTAACTGATAAAAATCCAGAAAATCAATTTCTCTTTCTAAAGGGGAAATTACTCTATATCACAGGCTTATTTCAAGAATCTATAGAAGTTTTAACAACGATTATAGCTAATCAAACAGATTATTGGCAAGCTTATGAACTACTTGGGGAGATTTATCGTACTATTAATCAAAGCGGTTTGGCTGAAACATTCTATTCAAAGGCTACAGAGATAAATCCACAAGCAATGTCTTCATGGTTAGGGAGAGGAAAAATGGCATATCGACAATGTGAATATCAAATAGCGACTCTCTGTTTTGAAACATACCTAAGATCTGATATGAAGAATATAGAAATAAGGTTATTATTAGCCAAGAGTTATAGAGAGATGGACAACTATTTATCTGCAATTGATGCTTATAATGAAGCCATAGATCTTGACCCCACCAATCAAGAAATTTACGAAGAACTTGGAGATTTATATGTCAAACTCGATCATCCAGAAATTGCAAGAGAAAAATATTCTCAAGCTTTACAAGTAGAAGAAAAAACAAGATCAGTCAACAAAGAGATTTACTACAAGTTAATAGAATTGGTACTCAAAGAGGAAAACTATCAAAAAGCATTCAATCTTTGTAACGAACTCTTAACAATTGTTAAATCTGATCCAAAAGCTCTCTTTCTTTCAGGGAAAGCATTAATCAAACTTAATGATATTAAAGAGGGACGAAAAAGAATTTCTGAAGCTTATAGTTTGGAAAAAAATGACGAATATTGGAAATATCTTGAAAAATTTGATGATAATCGATTAAGAGAGAAAATAAAACCAAGAAATTACGAATGATAGTGAGAAAAAATTGGAATCGCGTAAATCAGAAAATGAATTATTCTCACAGATTGCTTCTAAACATCTGTCAAAATTTTGTTTTATGGTTTGGGATTATTTTACAATTCCCAAGTTATTCGATTTTTATGGTTCTGAGAGTTCGTGCCTCTGCCACTATGGTAACCATTACCTTCTTCATGGAATCCCAAATGAAGAGATCCTTGAAAAAATTAGAAATAAGGGAGAGTTTGTAGTTGCATATGATGGTGTTTGGAGAAATTTAGTAATTCATAATTTTATAAATCATAGATTAGTTGACAATTCAGCTGGAAATAGTGTTTACAACACTTTTTTATGTATGGAATTAAGTAAAGACAACTTCAGTTTAAAAAAGGGATATAAAAGCAGAGAAATAACTGAAGATGACTTTGATTTACTATCACTAAAACAACAAATTCATGTTCAAAAGGGATTTGGTGGTACTTGTATAGTTAAGGATAACATACTTATTGGATGTGCGTTTGCTCCACATGTTGTAAATAAGAACGATTTTTCATTTGCTATCATACGAGATGTTTGGGTGGATAAGAGTCGCAGAAATAAGGGGTATGGATACGATTTAACTTCCCTTTTATGTAAGTATATTTTCAATCAAGACATAGAGAGAATATTCTTGTGGGTTGAAAAAAGCAATATTCCAGCAGTTAAAATATATAATAAAATAGGATTTTTTACTTCAGAAAGAGTCTTAGGTAATATATGTCAACTAAAAAAAGAGAAGTTTTAATAGGATAATTATTGTTACTTTACTTCAGGTCATCGATATGTGGAAGATAAACGATACTACAATTAAGTTAATTCAAGGAGATATAACTGAGTATGATGGAGATGCAATTGT
>JAUVXQ010000139.1 GCA_030603505.1 Candidatus Heimdallarchaeota archaeon
TTGATACACTCTCAAGTAGTATGAATAAAAAGGAAAGAAGGATTGATAATCTTGCCGATTATATTGCGATAGATGAAAGTACTCCAGTATATGCGCTTAAGAATAGAACTGCTAAAGCAAAGACAACGTTAGTCAATAAAAGAATCTTATCCGACTTTTGCTTAATTTCCTTTTTCATTCCTTTGATTCTATCCAATACTGCACTTCTGAAAATTGATATTATAGCCATCAGAATAAATAGAATGTGCTTAATTGATAATAGAATAGAATATGTGTTTTCAAAGGACAAAAATCCACCAGATAATGTAGAATCTCTTGTTAGCATTATTCCTGTTACTAGAAGGCCTATTATCGATATATAGACAAATATGCTAAGTCTACTTTTGATCTTTTTGTAGATAATTTTAAATTCATCAGGCTTATATTGCTTCTTCAATATTGGCAATATAACTAGAACTAATAGAATCATTCCTCCTATCCATATTATTGTGAATAATTCGTGGAGGAAAGAGATAAATGTTAGAATTATAGAACTCGCCATAATTTACACCTTACGATAGGTAGATTGCCTACATATAGTTAATAAATATATGGGTTTGTCAAAATTCAAAAGAATAAGATAAACGATACGTTTTACATGTTTTTGGTGGAAGCTTAAAATGATATTGAGTAAAGCGATGCAAACCAAAATTTTCATAGAGACTTGACTTCAATTAGAAGACCAGGGTCATCTAGTACAAAAATCGTAGCTTCATAGTTATTTTCCAATACTCGTTTTACCGCCCTTCTAAGTGCTTTGATCGGACTCTCAGAAGCTTCTTTTATTGGTACAATTCGATTGATAATCAGTTTTTGGCTGTCCATATCTGAAATCATCATTATATTGCCATCTCCAATCTTCTTTAAAACTCGCAAAATCTCGACTGGGTTTTGATTACCTATATCAAACGTTTTTTCACTGCAGTAATTATCTAAGACGTACTCCAAAGCTTTTTGCGTCGACATGTCTTTACATTCATCCATGATCTTTTCATAATTCTTATTTCCTATCTGTTCTGGACATGGGGAAACAATTATTATTTGTCCTTCACCATCATCTTTGACACCATATGATGCTGCACAAATTCCCTTACCAGTTTGATATAAGTTAATACCCCAGTTTTTCAATCCAGTGATGATTAAATCTGCAGTTCTGGGTACTTTTACCGTTCTCATATTTATTATCTGTTCTACTGCTTCTTCATGTAGTTTTACAATATCTCCTGCATTTAGGTAAACTATCTCTCCATCTGTTACAATGGCATCAATACCAAAAATATGAACTTGCTCTTTTACAATCTCTACAATGTTCTTTATATCTTGAATAACAGGATTGTTTTCAACATTTCCTAGCTTGCATTCAGGAACAAATCCAAATTCTCTATGAAACATTCGGGTGTGATTGATTCTAACAGTTTTTCTACTTGCTAATCCTGGGCAAATATGCTTGATTGTACCAGCCATTCCAGCAAAATAGTGTAACTCACTATCTGTAAGTGGAATTAGCATAGAGCAACTTTGCACACACTTGTTCAAGAGTATAGGAGTACCTACTGTACTTTTTCCATATGCTATCATCTCTGAATTATCACAATCATGAGAAACAATGTTATCTTTGAGCAGATCAGCCATTTTTTCTCCAATAATATCCGAATATTCCTCCTTTCTTGAAATTCTGTGAGTACCTGTTGCAATAAGAATTTTTATATCGTCCTTTCTTAAACCCAGAGAGAGTAATTTCTTAATTAGAATTGGGATAATTATTTTAGTGTGAATGTTTGATCTTGTACTGTCATCAACAGTTATTACAATAGGTTTTCCTCTTTGAAAAACATCTCTAACTATTGAATCGAAGGATTGATTGTAACCTAGAGGATTTTGAAGTGCTTTTTCTAAAGCTTCTTCTGTTGTTCCCTCGTATTGTTTTATTTTGGAAAAAACCGGAGATTTAATGACTGTTACTTGTTTTTTTACATCTTTAGGAATAAAATTGTCGATTGTGTCTGTGCCCCAACTAATTGGAGTAGATAAATAATCAGAGTTCATCAAGTAGGTTTAAAGACGCTATTAATAAAATGTTGCTCTGAATTGAATATTTTGTTCTAAAGGAAATAAAGATCATTTCTACTATTCAAGAAGTTAGTGTTGCACAAAAATGAAGAGGACATCAGATTATCCTTAACAATTGATTTTGAATAATGGGTATAAAAATACTGAAAACAAATGATTTCGAACAAATTTTAATTGTACAAGCTGAAGGAGATTCGTTTTAATATAACTATAAAAATGGACATCTGATTGTTAATGGCATACCTGATATGGAATTTGTAGAAATTGAGCTAAATTACTTTGTGGAATCTACAGGTGAGTATTATCTGGAAATAGCTTTTATACAAGATAATAAAGGGAGAATAACACATTTCTACACAAATTTCATAGGACCTCATTATGCTTTTGAAAAAACTCATTCACTCTATTTCGGATCTGAGCTTCAAGCAGGATTCATATTTTCAGTTTTAGCATTATCTTTTATTTCATTAGCTTATTGGGGAATTAAATGTCTAATTCGGATTTTCAAGAAGAAAGAGAAAAGTCCATAAATCCAGAAGATAGCGAGATGGAGCTTTCTAGTTAATTTCATTCTTGCTACAGGAATAGCTATAATGACTACTTTAAAAATAAATAAAGATATTCTGCTTGATATTGATACTGTCGAAGTTTTCAATGGACTACTTGTTTTTCCATTCTTGTATCTTTTTACTGTAATAGTTCTAATAGTATTCACATGGTATGCATGGACTGGAGTGAAAGACATAGAAAAAAAACCTTACTGGAAATTATCTGGGAGAATACACTACTCAATTCTTGTTCTACTCTCTATAATTATGATTGGCATATTTGCATCATGACACTTCTTTTTATTTTAAGGAGAAAAATTATAGGAGCATTGAATGATGAACATTTTTCTGTAAGAGAGAAAGCAGCTAAAGAGTTAGGGAAGATAGGAGATAAACGAGTATTTGAACCATTAATGAAGGATTACTAGGTAAACAACGTACTGATAATAAAATGAAGAAAACAGTTGCTAGTTCTTGAACATCTAATTGTTCATCCAACATTTGAGTTTGAATTTGCATTTTATCCATATTTTTGATACCTCTTTATGAATATTCAAATATTTAAGTGTGATAAGCGAAAATTAACAAACTATCTGTTATCTCCGAAATTAGCCAGAAGAAGTAACAAGCACTTAGATTAGAACCAATCATTGTTCATTTTCTATATGGGTTAATTTACTTCTTTCTTTCAAAAATATATTTACTAATCACATTCCATTTCATTATAACTTACCAGTATAACGTTTTATCTATAGAAAATAAATAAGGACAAGATTTTTGTAAATGATATCAAATTATTCTATGAATATGATGAATAAAGAAAAAAAGATAGAAATTATCATTCAAAAAATAAACATACTAAAGGAAAAAGAATTACCCTATGAGCCAGAAGAACTCTTCTCTACAAATTATGGATGGCTTTTTTCAAAGCAAATCAAGAGTGTTGTGATGTTTACGCGAAAAGGTATGTTATGTTCTATGTTTTCTGAATTTGGAGGTATAATTAATTCTTTTTCAAATATTATATTTTCAGATGATTTTGAGAAGGAGATGAATGAACGAAATTTGTTTAAAGAGAGTGATTTGGAGAAATTCAAACTAATAAAGAAGATTTTTGATGATGAAATTCCCTCAGATGAAGTGGAACTAATAGATCCTTCATTTATTATCACTGAAGCTGAACAAATGGCTTTTATTTCATACTTGATCATAGCAGATTGTACATATTTTGAAGTGTTTGCTGAGAATCTAATGAAAAATGTGCTTGATATGTTAATCTCCAAGAAACAATATTACGAAGAACAGATGAAC
>JAUVXQ010000103.1 GCA_030603505.1 Candidatus Heimdallarchaeota archaeon
TTTTGAGATTGATTTTGATGTCGATATCCTATATGGGTATGAAGCTCCAGATGTAACTACTCAAACCACTGAAACAGGTGATACAACACTTACTGAAACTACAGAGACTCCATATTCTTGGCTATTTATCACTCCATTTGCCCTTGTGACACTCGTATTTTTAATGAAGAAGAGAAGAAAATAATTACTATATCTCCTCTTTTTTTCTTTCCAAATCTTTTTTAATTGTATTTTAAACATATTTGTGAGCTAATTTGACCCTATCAAACGCAGAATATCTAATTCTGAAAGAACTTTTTCGTGATCCTATTCTGCCTTATAATAAACTAGCTAACTTAGTGGGTCTTTCTCCACCTACTGTAAAAAAGAAAATAGAGGGTCTTTTATCCAAAAACATTATCAAAAGTTTTTATGGAGAATATTATCCGGAAGCAATTGGTCTTGAAAGTCATATGTTTCTTCTTAGGGTTCAATCAGTCGATAAGCTTCGCTTGGTTGAAAGAATTATTGACTTCTTTCCCTATCTTGTTAGTAGATCTAGGTGTTATGGTTCAATTTCAGGGATATATGTCAAAGTTCATCTTCCCCTAAACTCTCTGAATAGATTCATGTCTCTCCTTGATTATTTGAGTGATGCAAATTTGATTGCAGAAATTATTCCTTCAAGTACCATCGGTCGAGGAATAAAAACACACACTGATCTTACGTATTGGGATCAAAATTCTGGGAATTGGACATTTGGGTGGCATATGTGGGAAAAAAATATAGATATGGTTGACTACATTCCACAATTTGATTATTTCCAACAAGTTTCAAGTGAAAAACCAAAAAATGTTCTAAAACAAATGCATTTTCATGATTTTGAACTCCTTCGTGAATTGGTTTCCAATCCCGTGCAAAAACACATTATTCTCGCAAAGAAAATTGGTCTACCCCCTTATAACTTCTCACGAAGAGTCAAGTTTCTTAATGAATATGTAATTCGAAAATATATGGTTGACTTTGATCGTAGCTTTTTTGGTCTTGAAGATGATTTTGTATTCAAAGCAATATGTAGCCCAAGAGCAATGGCAAAAATAATCTATCTAATGCATAATTTGGACTTACCATTTAAATCTGACTTTAGAAATACGGAAAGAGGTTTTCTGTGGAAAATATTGTTACCTCCAAAGGATAAGCTTGGACTAATCAATATCCTTTGGTCTCTCTTCCCTGATTTACAAATAATGATGCGTGATCCTCATGAGGCGGCAGTAAAACCCTTTAACCCCGATAATTACTCTTTTATGGAACATTCGTGGAAAGACTCTGAAGAATATATGGTTGATCAAGTCTTAGAAATGGCAAGAGGAGAGTTTATTCTTGCATAATAGCAGTATTAAAGAAATAAAAAATAAAAGAAGAAATCATCTTCATTACTCTGTGATGCGAAGTTCATGAACAATTTCAAATTTAGTCTGTTTTTTAATTAAGGGTATTATTGTTATTAAAGCTGCTAAGACCAATGAGAAAATGACAACTAAAAGCATCAAAATTCCAGGTTTGAATACGATTGGTACTATTTCTCTTGGAATTAGTAATGGTTTTATGAAACTCAGAGAGCTAAGTGCCGTAAGAAGTCCTACTGGAACACCTATGAGTATGGTTGATACAACAAAAACGAGAATTTCCCCTATAACGAGTCCCCTTATTTTAGTTTGCTTTCCCCCTAAAGCAAGTAGTACTGCATATTCTTTCCTTCTTTGATTAAGAATAAATTCTGTTGACATAATAATGTAAACTATTGCTACAAAACTTAGAACGATTATCCCCAACAATAAGATAACTGATACGTGTGGAATATATTTTGTTATAAAATAACCAATGTAATTTGGGTTAATTTTCTCAGGGTTAACAATTAATAAAGGGCTAATACTTTGGATTTGTTCAATGATTTGATCTATATCTGTATTTTCTCCAACAGATAACAAAAATAAAGACCCATTCTCTACTCCTATTGCTTGTAAGATTTCTTGGTTTACTAATACATATTCATCAGCACTTTTTGCCATTTTTGGGTCATTACCATGTGATACTCCCAAACCTGGAGCAGAACTTATTATTCCCGTAATTTGGAACTGTAGGGAAAATGGTCCACTTTTGAAATCTGTAATAAATATATGTCGACCAGTTGATAATTTCAATCTATTGGATGTATAATCGCTTATTATTAATCCATCTAGAGTCTCTTCTAAAGCAGTTAAAGATTCTTCCGCTGTGGCGTTCTGAAAACTATACTCTATCCAATTTCCAACATTCAAGTATTTCAAGGGGTCAACCCCAAAAACTTCTACATCTTGAGTTCCTATTGTTGCTTTAAGAGAATAGAATCCCAAAGTATCTTCAATTCCTTCTATTTTGCTAAATCTCTCATTATATTCTGATATGTTAATTGGTACTGTTGTCTGGACTCTAATATCTGATCCGTTTCTATAATTATTTTCAAGTTCAATATTTGTTTCAGTTATGGAACGAATTGAGATAAGAAAAGTCAATAAACAAATAATTAAAATCAAAAAGAAAGTTAATTCTGTAAGAGCTTTGGTTTTCCTTTTAACATTATGGTAGATGAAGAAACCACCATTTTTAAAGATTAATCTATAAACTTTAGATGTTTTTTGTAAAAGTAACACAACTCCCATTGATATGTAATAACAAATGAAAAAGATTGCTCCCATAAATGCTAGAAGTACCATAGAGCTCCTTTCGATAGAGTCAAATCCATAAGTGTCAAAAGGATCAAACACATTGCGGAATTCAATTAAAAGTAGAATAAAACCAACAAACACAAGTACGAAAACTGCAATATTTACTCCAAGACTCAATATTCTTTGACCTTTGCGTGTAATCAAAAGAGCTTCTTGCACATCTTTTTTTACAAATGAAACTATATTTACAAATGTGACACCAAGATATATCCCTAATACAATAACTGAAAATATTTCAATTTCATATGCTGAAATGTCTAAATACTGCATAAATCTAGACATATTATAGGCTGTTATTGTTTCTCCTCCTGCAATCAATGGAAACGCTGCAGCTGTAAAAATTGATAACCCAAAGCTCACCAACAATGAAAAAATTCCGATAATAGCGTACTCACTAAAGAAAACTCCAATTATTTGAACACTACTTGCACCTCGTGACCTTAACAAAGCTATTTCTTTTCCTCTTCGTTTTATTGTCATCTGTGTAGCTAGTACTGTTAATATTAATGTAGCAGCTATCGCTGGAATAAATAATGCCGCAGAACTAAAAGTTCTCTTATATTCATTTGCCATTGTTTCGATTTCATGTTTTAAGATTCTACAAAATGTATGATAATAATTTATTTCAATTCTTTCTTTGAGAGCAAGTAAGTTATCGGGCATTGTTTCAATATTACCTGTTCGTAATTTTTCTGCATTAGTTTTTATTAGTAATTTAGGTAGTAGACCGTTAGTTTCAAAAATATACAAATCTTCGTAAGTTAAGTCTTCCATTGGAAATAGAACAGAATCAACTATGTTTCCTACTCCTTTCGCACCTATTAATTTGTCAATAATGCCGTCTGTTCCTGTATATGTGAATATCCCAGATATTGTGTAATTGTAATATGTTGTTTCATCTATGTCAAAAAATCTTAGCTCGTCTTCACCAATATCAGTGTTTGGTATTCGTCGAGTTATGGCAACAGTAATTATTTCTCCAGGAGCTATGTTTTTCTTATATGTTCTTTCTAGTTCCTTAGCTTCAGAATAACTTACCATTATTTCTCCAGAGTTAAGACTAGCGTTACCCTCTATTTCCAAATTTAATTTTATTCTATCAATAGCTCTTGTGGGAACAACAATTGCATTAGTGAGCGATATAGGATCTTCCAGATCATCTTGTTCGGATTCGGGAAAAATTCTGTAGTTTTGCTCTTTGTTTTCAAAGTTGAATAAAGCGTATGTTACATATTGCCAATCTACCTGTCTGACTACAAAATCGTCAGATAGATAATCATAAACTTCATTCATTGCATTTGGGAGAAATGTGTTAATATACATCTCATAGTCCAATGTTTCTATATAATCATCAGCGATTATTTTTTGTGATGTGTGAACCCATATTGAACTGGAGAAAAGTATAGTTAAAGCGAAAATTAAACCTAGAGCTGTAATAATAGCACTCTTTTTTCTGTGTTTCAGATTTTTTAAAATCAACCGTAAATTAAATAGTGCGGAATAAATGAATTCGCTGTAAAAATTAGATTTACCACCTGTATCTTTTAGTTTGTCAATATCGTTCAAGCCTTATCACCTTTAGGTTGATACAAAAGCTCAAAATTATCATAATCAAAATTTATGGGGTCAACTTCTTTTTCCTCAAAAACCTTGCCTTGTTGTAAGATTAGCACCCTATTTGCAAGTTTCGTAATGTATGGATCATGAGCTGTATAAAACATGGTCATATCATATTTCTTTATCAATCTCAATAATAATTTCATGATTCCATCTCCTGTTTTACTATCTAAGGTCCCTGTGGGCTCATCAGCAATAATTAAGGAGGGATTATTAGCTATAGCTCTAGCAACTGAAATTCTTTGTTTTTGACCAGTACTTAGTTCATCAGGATAATTCATTGTTTTATCACCTAATCCAACTGCTTTTAGAAGTTCCAAAGCTCTTTCTTTTGCATCTTCTTCTTTATCATTAGCTAATATCATGGGAGTCATGACATTCTCCATCGCTGTTAAATGTTCTAAAAGATGAAATTCTTGGAAAATTACACCTGTTGTTTTCAACCTGAAACCATGTAATCTTTCTGTTGACCATTGAGTAATATTCTCACCATTAACTATAATTTCACCTCCAGTTGGTTTATTAAGTCCTGCAAGTAGATTTAGAGTTGTTGTTTTTCCCGATCCAGAGCGTCCAAGAAGGCAAACAATTTCCCCCTTTTCAATTTGAAAACTAACTCCACGTAATACGGTAAGATTTTCAACCTTTGAAGTAAATGTGTGCTTTAGGTTATTGACTGAAATGAAAATGTTTGCCATTTAAC
>JAUVXQ010000085.1 GCA_030603505.1 Candidatus Heimdallarchaeota archaeon
ATAATATGTTTGAATTTTTTAGTGAAATTTTCAGTCATCCATGCTGCCATAGGCTGTGATGCTTTGCCAAAAGCAATTAAATAGATTTCATTGTATGAAGAAAAACTGAATTCTGTATCTTGAACCTTGAAGCTATTTTCACCAAGTGAGATAGAAGTCGCTAATATCTTTGACGGTTGTGCGTTGGAAAGAATTTCATCTATTTTATTGGTAAGAAAAAGAAGAATGGATTTTTCATTAGCATTACGCGCTAGTGAAAATATAGCCTCACGGTTCTTAACGAACATATAAATGAATAACACTTTCTCAGATTTTAAACTATTGTTTGGATAATATACAAGTAAAGGAGCTTTAATTATTTTTAAAGTTATAATTTATGATATCTTGAACAATCTTTGAAGTTGACTTGCTTGGAATGTATTGTTTTAATCTTATAATTTTAATATGACCAAAACCTCTTTCAGAAAGCTGTTTGTGAAGATTTTTTTCCTCAAATACTTGATCGTAACCTAATGTTATAATATCCGGTTGTATGAAATCTATAGTTGAGATAAAGTCTTCTTCAGTTCCTACCAATGCACAATCAACTTCCTTAATATGTTGTACAACTTTAGTTCGTTCATCTTGAGAATTTGTAGGAGTTCGATTTTTTAATTTCTTAACCGTCTTATCTGTTGCTAAAACCGCAACAAGAATATCTCCTAAGAGCTTTGCCTGCTGAAAAGTAAAAATATGTCCAATATGTAACAAATCAAAAACCCCTGATGTCATCACAACTGTTATTAATTTTCGTCCAAAAGGTGATAAAGAATAAATCTCATTTGAATTAAGCTTTAAAGAATCATCGGTGATAAGAGATGAGAGGACGGGTTTAAGAGATGATGGTTTTAATTCTAATTGTCTTGAAATTGTTAGTAAGGAAGATTCAATCTTATTAATCCTGTTAGAAAAAACTAACTTTATGACAGTTTTTTCGATTAATTTATCCATTTTCATCGTACTCATTGTTTTGTTTCAAAGGATATTCAAATTCTATTTCATCACCATCTTCAAGGGCTAAAACTTCCCTTAAACACACATCACTAATTAGTTCAAGAATGTTTTCCCCATAATGTGTACGACGTGGTATGATAATCGCTACTTTTGCCTTTAGTTTAGGAATTTTTGCTGGGTAGCAGAGAACGTCTCCAAAGCGTCTTTCTTTCTCCTTAAAACCAGGAATAACAACAGGCCAAGAACCTTTAATCAAGTCAAGCAAATTTGAATCTTCAGAACGAATTCTAATATTTAAAGTTCCAGGAAAGGGTTGATAACCAAGTTTAGATAGAAAAGAATCCATATAAGGAGGGCGAGAGATGTAGTAACGTCCCTCCCCTAAACCTGAAAAAATTTTACCTTTAAGAATAATAAAAGTATGTTCAGGGTGGAGAGCTCTTTCTAATTCGTATCTCAACTTGTGAAGAAGTGAAAGACCTAGATTCGTTAAACGAACTTTTGATCCTTTTGGGTCTGAAGCCCAAATGATTAAACCTTCATCATGAGCTTGAATAAGGCACCGCGACGCGCTTTGTTGAGAAATACCAAAATACTCAGCTATTTGAGAAGTTGTAAGTTCAGCTTCTCGATCTATAGTACATCGCTGAGCTAAATAAATCAGAAGACCAATATCACGACTAGAACGCTGAAAAATATTCATTCCAACACCACTATAATATGATACAGCTAAATCAACAAATAAGAGTAGTGTTACTCATAATAAAAATTGTTGCATATGTAAGCAAAAAAGCAGTAAAAAAGTAGAATTTACACATTATGATTCCTTTTTTAGCAAATCTAGTAAACCAATTTATTAGGTAACCAACGAAAATTTTATTAGACTTTGGAGAAAGATGAGGATAACACGACAAACCGTGAAATTTTTGGGCTAGTAGCTCAGCTAGGCAGAGCAGCAGGCTTTTAACCTGATGGCCGCCGGTTCAAATCCGGCTTAGCCCGCCAAAACATTCTTTTAACTAGTTTGAGCGACGGAAAATTAGGTGATTTATTCTATGATAACATATTCTTTTTATGTTGTTTAAATTCCGTTAAACTAAAAAAGGTGCATGAATTGAGATTTTTTCAACCTATTTCACAATATGGATTTTCGAGAACATTAGTTGAAACACGCACCCAATTCCCATTATCACCAGGTATTATCTCAATAGAGGATACCATTCTATCCAGTGGTTATTCAGCTTCTTTCAAATTACCATTCCCACCCGATTTTAGTAATAAAAAAGAAAAAGAAATCAATCTTTCTTGGAATATTCCAGAAAAGCTGAAATCGAATGCACTTTCAAACGACTTTTTTTTATCCCTTCAACCACTTTATCCCTCATCAATAAATAAATCAATTTCTGAAGATGATTTGATATCATATGTTAACTCGTTTCTTGATTTACCATCAAAATATAAACAAATATTCACACTTCCTTATACGTTCATAGATCATCCTATCATTGGGCAGATTTTAGATACTGAATGTTCACTTGTGATATTATCTGGTTTCCAAAATCTTTTCAATAATCAACGTAGGCTAGCTGAAGCGTTTATATCTCTCAGGGAAAATCTCTCACCAGATATCGCTCTCTATATTCCAGGTCCTGTACCACCCTCTCATTATTCATTCCTTATATATTCTGGTATTGATTTCTTTGACAATTCAATTGCTTATTATATTTCAAAAAATGGAAAATTTCTATTGAATGATGTCACATATAAATTAACCTCACATCCTGATTGTTATTGCCAACATTGTTTTAACTCTCCACCAGATGTTTTCAAACATAATGAACTTATTCTAAAAAATACCATGTCTAGAATTCGGTTTGCTCTTGGTAATGGAACACTCAGAAATCTAGTAGAAAAAGAAGTTCACAATTCTGTTACTTTAGCTGCCACTTTACGATATTATGATAAAAAATACTCTAGTTCTTTCCAAAAAAGAATACCATTAGCATCTAAATCTAAAGTTGAATGCATAGGAGAAGAATCACTTTTTCGCCCGGAAGTTATGGAATACCGAAAGAGGATAGAAACACGCTTTAAGCCCCTTCCCTCCTCTAAATTGATCTTATTACTCCCTTGTTCCGCTAGAAAACCATATTTTCTCTCAAAATCTCATATGGTTTTCAATAGATCTATTAGTAGAGGTGGTAAAGGAATATTTTCTATTCTCTCTGAATTAATATTGACATCTCCCCTATCACTTGTCCCCAGAGAATTAGAACAAACTTTTCCAGCAAAGAATTATGATATCCCCGTAACAGGAGAGTGGTCTACTGAGGAAATCGATGTTACTGCTAAACTTCTGGAAAAAGTTCTAGCAAAATATCCAGAAGATGCAATTATTATTAACCATACGCGTGGTAAGAGTTATTCAGAAATTGTCAATAAGGCAACTATACCATATAATTACGAAATCTATAATACATCACTAGAATCCTCCCCCACAAGCTACGAATCACTGGAAAACCTATCAAAAATCTTACACAAAATAAGATCTGAAATTAGATTTGATGAAATAAATAAATTATCACATTACGCAAGACGTTTTCAAGCTATAGCAGATTACCAGTATGGTCCAGGAACAGGAGAAATACTCTTCCCTTCAGGTATAAAAGTAAAAGGAAAATATCCAAGAAATTTAAATATATTCTATGATAAAAAACAATTAGCGACTTTTCGTACAGCTGAAGGATTACTCTCTATTTCTCCAGAACATGCACAATTAATTGTTGAGCAATCTCTTGTAAAATTGGAATTTGGTGCGGAGAAAATAGTGGGAAGTAGTATTTTTGCTCCAGGAGTATTAAAAGCAGATAACACTATTTTACCCAAAGACGAGATTCTGATAATTCATGCAGATGAAGTTATAGGAACAGCTACTTCATTAGTTTCAGGAGTAGATATCAATAAAATGAGTTCTGGAAGTGTTGCAAAAGTGAAAAAGAAAAGGAAGGTATGATAAGTTGAAATTCAACCCTAAATTTGCAAAACTAATAAAATCAACAAGAGAATCATTTTTAACAAAACGTTCTCATACTAGAAAACTCATTTACTGGGAAGAAAACCACCGCCTTCGTGATGGTCCAGGGAAAGCGCTTGTTTTTATAATCCCCACCCGAGGTTGTTCTTGGGCTATGTCCCAAAGTGGAGGATGCTCAATATGTGGATATTTATATGATAATCCTGAAAAACCAGATTTTGAAAAAATTGTGGAGAGCTTTGATAAAATTATAAGAGAATCCATCCAAGATAATCAAATTTATTCAATCAAACTTTTTACTAGTGGAAGTATATTGGACTCAAAGGAAATGCCAAGAAATGTTCTCAAAGAAATTCTTTCCACTCTTAAAAAGTATAATGAAATAGAAGAAGTTGTATTAGAATCCCGCCCAGAGTACATAACAAAGCAAGTTCTAGCGCAAATAGATTCTAACATCGATATTTCAAAAATTGAAATCGCGATAGGGCTCGAAAGCGCAAATAATAAAATCTTAAAAGATTCAATAAATAAAGGTTTTCTGTGGGAGGATTTTGAGAGAGTTGTACCAAGAATTTTGGATAACGGTGCAAAAGTAAAAGCTTATCTTCTATTCAAACCTCCATTTATTTCAGAATATGATTCAATTATGGATATTATGGAGTCTGTGGAAAAATGTGTTCAGTTGAATATCGATACAGTTTCAATAAATTCAATAAGTATCCACAGGGGGACTTTCTTATCGGAACTATTTGATAGGAGAGGGTATCGAACACCTTGGCTCAGATCTCTGACTTATTTGTGCAAACAAATAAAAATGGAATTTCCTAGTTTACGGGTAATATGTGATCCTGTTTCAGGAGGAAACGAAAGAGGTGCGCACAATTGTGGGGACTGTGATAGATCATTTATTGATGCTCTAAAAGAATTTACTTTAACACAAGATATAGCTGTCCTTAGCAACATTCAGAATTGTAGTTGCAAAAGTGATTGGAAAAGTTATCTCATTCACGAGAAAATTAGTAATAAAGAAGTGGTTTTACCTTAGTTTAATGACGCTAGCTTGAATTATGTATTGATTGATTGATTCTACTGGAAATTCTACGCAATATTGGACTTAGAAGAACCAAATTAACCTCTTTTTTTGCTATAATGTAGAGAAAGTGGTCAGCATCCATAGGTGTAAAAGTTAATTTATAATCTTCAGCTATTTCTATAACATTTTTAAGGTTTTCATCTTTCATTATCGCTATAATGTCCTCTAAATATTTCTGTATAACCTTCATGGTTCCATCAACATAATGCTCTGTCAATTCACCTTCATGAAAATAGACTTTTGCATTTGTACTATCATGCTCAACAATAATCAAATGAGAGATTCCTTTGAAACTATGTCTAAGTGAGTATGTAAGGTTAGTCAACACTTCTTTCTGCCCTTTACCAGCAGATTTTTCTTTCAGGGGAAGAATTTCTTCCTTTGTAGTAATAGACAATTCTTCTTCAGAAGAAGATTCTTTTTTTGTTGCTATGGCAATCTCTTGACGTTTTTGTTTTAACTTATCCTGCTCTGCTCTAACATCTTTAAAAAGATCATCTACAACTTTTTCGAAGGCAGACGAAGCACCTGAGAAGACTTCAGATTGGTTTTGAGAATAGAATTTTGATCTAGACTTTTCTTCAAAAAATGCTATTATTACTTTAAGAAGAGTTCTTACTTCCTTTGTATCACTAATTCTGTGATTGAGAACAAATACAATATCAAGGTATTTATTAAATGTTATACTCGAACGCGAAAGAACAATTGTACCATGGTTGGAAATTTTGGTTTCTTCTGCAAATGAACAAATAGCTTTAACTACATTTTTTAAGATCAGTTGGGGACAAAATTCATCATTAAAT
>JAUVXQ010000088.1 GCA_030603505.1 Candidatus Heimdallarchaeota archaeon
GCTGTACCAAACAACTGGTTGTTTGAGATCAGTATAATCAGAAGCATTAAAGAGCACAGTGACATCTGTAATGTTTGATATAATTGAAGGATAAATGAGAAGATTGTCAATAGTTGGTGCCATTCCATCTGCGTAGTAATAGTATTCTGTGGTATTGCCAGTGTTACCCAAATAATCAGTTGTTTCAAAGAAATAGGAAACATTAGCTGTATCAACTGTTGCTGGGATTGTTGCATTAAATTCAATTGGAGAAACATCAATTGCAGTATCAGTTGTGTTCAACATTTCGATTTTCACAAAATCGCTTCCAGAGGGCATAGAATAATATAGATTTACAGATTCAATTCCTTGAGGATCAGAGAATTCTGCAATGACAATCACATCTGAAGTAATTAATGCTGCATCAGCATAGTCAACTAGGTCAACTCCACCATCTATAGTTATAGATGTAACTTGAGGATTCAGACTGTCAATTAGCATTGTCTCTATTCCAGAACTTCCTTCCCGACCTTCTTGACTACCGACAATGTCAGAAGCATTAACAACAATGTACAAAGTAGTTTCAATATTCTCAAGATTACTTGTTGGAATTGTTCCAGTGTAAAAAGCAGTGACATCAAAATCTAAAACATGATCCATCAATATAAAACTCCATTCAGTTGCCCCGTCTAGCATATAATAAGCTACTACACTACTGTCATTAATAGTATCTAGTCCATCAGGATCCGTTACGGAAACGTTAAGGATGTAATCCTGGTCTCCTTTGAGTGCAGTAGGTAAATTATTAAGAGTTACTTCTGGTTCCGCGTCCATAAGGAAGGAATATGTATCAGTTGTTGTTGAATGATTCAAATTATCGAAAGCTATCATATAATAGTTTACCCAGCAAGGAAGATTAGCTGCAAGAATAGTAGCGCCATAAACATTCTGAGAGATTAGGAGAGTGCCAAATCTAGGAGCGGGAGGGGAAACAGTTTCTCTGTAGGAAACAGCATAAATTCTATATCCTGCAACAAGTTCATTGCTCTGATAATCTGCAGGATAAGGATCTACTTCAGACACACCTCCAAATATGCCGTCTAGATAGCGGAGTTCCCATTCACCAGTCGTATAGTTCTTAGCTTCAATTCTTACATAAACGAGATCACTAACCCCAGCTGCTTCAACAGAACAATCTATATCATTAAGCAATTCTCCTTCAGCTGCTTCGTAGACAAAGTCTCCAAATCGCCAGTCTGTTTTATCACCTGTTTCAGTACCTGTATCTGTAATAAATCCAGTCCTTTGAAATTCATCAGCATCTATGATTAAACTACTAGTTTCAATCATAGAAATATTTTCGAAAACTCCAGGATTTAGAGTTTCATACTCCCAGTAAAGAGTAGCATTTTGTATCCCATCCATGTCGCTAATAGGTGCTATAACTTCTGCATCATCAGTACTTTGAGGATATTCAGGAGAAATGGAAGGTAATCCGATTAAAGGTCCTTCGTCATTACTCAGTAAAGTGTAGTCATAGAGTAAAGAATTAGAAGTAGCCAACTGCCCGTTTACTTCTAAAGCCATGATGTTAGCATTTGATAGCATTAGAGACAGTAAAAAGACAGACAAGGATATAAGAGTATATTTTTTTAAACGATTATTTTTCTTAAACATTTATTTCACCTTTTTTGAATTATAGTAATTCAATTATTAGAGTACAATATTGCATTAATAAAAGCTTGTTCCTCCAAATTTCCAAAGTTCAATCATTAGAAAATTGAAGTGATAATATCAGTTATACTTTTAACTATACGGAGAGATAATTAAATGGTGAATTTGATGTCTGAAGAAGACTTGCAAAAAGCTATAAAATTCCTTACTAGTGACACACCAGTCCTTCGCCAGTGGTCTCTCCAACAAATATCGAAAAATAAGAATCGACATAAAGCATTGAATGAAGTTACTAACGCTCTCCAAGATGAAGATAAGGATGTACGTAGCTTTTCTGCTGAAATTTTGGGCGATATTGGTGATGTAATAGCTACTTCTTCACTAGTTAAGATATTAGAAGATGAGAGCTGGGAAGTTAGAGAATCTATATTAATAGCTCTCAGTAAATTACAAGATTCCAAAATCATTACCTATCTTATTACAGCTCTAAAGGATGAGCACACAAAAGTAAGATTTACAGCAGTTAAACAGCTATCAAAAATTAATAATCCAATAATCATTTCTCCTCTTTTTGACATCCTTCTTGATGAATCAGATTCTGTAAGAGAAGAAGCTAAAAAAACTCTGTTAGGTTTTAGTGAAACTATACCTGTTTCTTCAATTACACAATACTTACGTCATAGTAGCAAAATCATCAGAGAATTTTCCATTGATTTCCTTTCTGGACACATAGATGGGGACATAATAGCTATTCTAAACGATTTCATGAAAGATTATGTCTGGGAAATAAGACTTGCAGCTCTAAAGGAATTATCTAAAATAGCTATGGATTTGAAAGAGAAAGATTCAAGACTCGTTGATATTGGACTTAAAGCTTTATCAGATAAGCATTATAGTGTCAGATTTGAATCAGTTAAGTTTCTAGAAATCCTTAAAGACTCAAAAGCAATTGAACCTTTAATTGAAATAGCAAGAAAAGATGAGGATCATAATGTACAGTTAAAAGCTACTGAAACAATAACAGCAATCAGAAGAGCATTAAGATTAAATGAAACCTAATTAATTTGCTACAAAACCAATAAGAAAACAAGAAATTTCAGAGTTTACAATAGATAAAGCATTAGAAATTCTAAGGGAAGAATATCGGGAAAAATGAGGAAAACTTCGTCAACTCTACTTTTTATTCCAAAAGAAGATTTAATGCTTTAAGCGAATAATTGTTCTATTAATCGATAACATGACAAAATCTTTTAAATCATAGTTTACAATACGTATAATTAGTGAAAAAAGTATGCTACTAGCTGAAGAAGTGGTAATACTAGCACTTGACGTCAATAAAGGAAAGATACCGTTTTCTAAAACTACATTAGTTGACTATGGTATCTCTGGAGCTATTTTAACAGAACTTGTTATAATGAATAGAATAGATATAGAAGCAGGAATAGTCAAAATAGTCGATTCATCTCCTCTAAAAATACCCATTTTAGATAATGTTTTGAAACTAATGAATGAAACTAAAACTGAAAAATCACTCCAATATTGGCTGAAAAGTTTAATCAGAAGCAGAAAAAGCCTTGAAAAGGAGATTTTCAGAAATTTAGAAAAAAGTAAATTTTTGAGAATAAAAAAGAAAAAAGTTTTGGGAATATTTCCTGTAATTCGGTATGAAATCATTGATAGAGGGAAAAAAAACGAAGTCCTAAGCACATTAAAGGAAATTGTTTTAGAAGGAAAAGAAACAGATGAATGTTCAACTTTCCTTTTAGGTGTAACACGTAATTGTGCACAAATAAAGGATTATTTCCCAGAGGATAGAAAGGATGACATTGTAAAAAGAATAGACGAATTAGCAAAGAATCAGATAGTGTGTAAAGCAATTCAAGAACTAATCAAAGCACAACAACAAGCTTTCATCCTCACAAATGTAACGATGCCATATTAGTTAGGCTTGAAATCAGGTAAATTGGATATCTTATTTTCTAAGGTAGATTTATTCATATGAAGGATTGAATATTCTCTTAATAGATGCTAAAAACCTAGAAAATAGACCTTGATCAGGGTTAACAGATGACTTAACGGCCTGTTCCTCATTTTTGTGTCTTAACTTGTGTTCACCAATACAATGTATATGTATAATCATCTTGCACTTATTACATACAACCATATTAGCACCACAAGTCTTTTTTGATTCTTCAATTGGCCTTCCACACTGACCACATCTACCAAAGAAACTCATAACAATTTAGAATTTCAAACACTTATTAACGCTTTGAAGTTGTTTATAGTGCCCTCCTCAATTAAAATTGCGCTACTATCAATCTCATACTCCCCAAAATAATAATTTAATCTAAATAAAACAATTTTAGAAATGTAGAATACATTTTTTCTTTTATAAAATTGGTACTTCAATTTCTCAAAACCATTTTTGTCGGAAACTGGAGAATTATTTAGTTTTAGACCCCAGTTCTATTTTCTATCTTTTACTTTTTATATTTTTTCTTAATATCCATAGCTCCATTAATAATGATTTTTTGTCTCCGTGTCAACTAAGGAAAGAGAGAAAGAAAAAGTTGGGAGTAGTATAGAAAAAAAGTAACAGTAAGTGATGATTGTCTATTTCTTCCTTTAAAGAAAGAAATATATGCTGTTAAAAACAATTTTTCCTAGATTTAATTTAAGAGGTTCCATATTGAACATTGACGATAGAAGGCATGAAGTTAAGTACATGTGTAATAAATGCGGAAAATTAAGAGTTATGTTTTCTCTTTGTGATCTGAAAACAGAAGACCTAGCTTCAAAAGGTTATATAGAAATCACAGATATTCATAACTGCGTCGAATCTAAACTCACACCCATAACACTATATGTTGACGCGTCTTATTCTGTAAGATCTCAGTTTCCTATTGAAATCGAAAAAACTAAAACAACGGAACCTTTACCAGGATTAGACATTCCCTTACCAATAAAAGTCAAGATGGGTACTCGAGAAATCGAGAAAATAAAAGGTTTTAGAGGAAAAAATATCCGAAGTATAAAAATAAATGATAAACTTCGACAAACCAACTTCATTTTAGATATATCTAACAAAGGAAATGAACTATCTTCGACTTCTAAAATGAGTCTTGTTACAGTATCAATGAGAATTAACAAAAAAATCTCTGAAGAAAACGCAAAGAAATGGCTTGAAATAATAGCTTCAACTATAGAAACGAGGGTTATGTTAGATGAAACGATGCTGTCTCACCTTCTTGTTTATTTAGAAGGTAAAATAATGGAAAAACCGGAAGAATATGAGAAAATCGAAGTAGAGTTGTTACTCTCAAATTCACATTTAATTTCAAATGAAAGTTCACTGACAAATTTTGAAGAAAGCAATTCTAAAACATTTCCTGATTGGACAAAAATAGAGCATTCTTATGCTGCCAAAATAATTCAAAACTGTTGTGCATCAAAACACAAAACCCTTTGGGAAGTCTACGAAACGGTGAAAGATAAACAAATTTTAACAGAATTCCTTAGCTTAGTTAGAGAATTAAGAAAACAAGAAGTTATTAAAGTTGAAAAAATGGAATTCTTCACGCTTTCAGATCCTCAAACAAAATAGAAACAGTATCTCTTTTCTGTTCTTATTTGTTCTAGCGAAATAGATTCAGCAGCTTCTTTAGCCTTTTTAAATCAGAATTGTATATTATTAGTTTATTTAGATGAGAAAGATATGTTATAGAGATAACAAGATATCGCATTTTTTCGTTTAATAAAGCCCAAAATAAGGTCCTCTTTTCCTTCAACGATATCTTATTAATATGGAAGCATGTAGTTTACAGTTAAGGTTCAAATTATGCCACCATCACAAGTTTCTTACATTGATAGTGTAGAGAATCTAATAGTTGAAGGTGGTTATGAGGAAGCATATAATCAGATTCTTAAATTAGAAAAAAAACATCTTAATATTGAAGACAAAATCAAGTGTCTAATACTCAAAAGCAATGTTTTAAACAAACTAGGAAAATATGAACAATCT
>JAUVXQ010000028.1 GCA_030603505.1 Candidatus Heimdallarchaeota archaeon
AGATAGATGAACAAAAAAACAAGATAACTTTCTCTAAAATAGGCACTATCAATTGTAGAGGGCTAAATAATAGAGTAAGGAAAAATGAAATTAAAGGGATAATTCTCAAACACACTCAAACGGGTAAATGGTTCGCTAATATACAAATAGAAAACTCTCCACTAGTTCTTCCTAAAACCAATAAATGTGTAGGAATAGATGTGGGTGTTTCTTCGTTTATCGTCGACTCCGATGGTAGAAGAGTAGAGAACCCTATGAATATAGACAAACAATTAAAGAAAATCAAAATCGCTCATAGAACTCTTTCTCGTAAAAAGAAGGGTTCAAAGAATTGGTTAAAAGCCAAGTTACAATTAGCTAAACTTTTAGCACAAGTTACTAACCAACGTAAAGATTTCTTGCATAAAGTCTCCAGATTTTATGTTTATGCTTATGATCTTATCTGTGTAGAAGACTTGGATATCAAGGAATTATCACAGAAAGGTAATAAAACTAACCAGCGGTCACGCTCTCTTCATCGTCACATTTTAGACGCCTCGTGGGGACAGTTCTTCAACTATTTATCTTATAAAGCTGAAAATGCTGATAAAAAAGTAGTTAAAGTTCATCCTAAAGGTACTACTCAAGAATGTTCTAGATGTGGGAGAATAGTTAAGAAAAAGCTTTCCGACAGAACACACTTCTGTCCTTATTGTAACTTAGAATTAGACCGCGATTATAATGCTTCAATCAACATTTTGAAGAGGGGTACGGGATGTACCTCTATACTTGTTGAGAACAGACCTCTGGTCACTATCAGCACCTCTGATATTGTTAGTGGTCAAGTCTTTTCTATGAATCAAGAAACTCCTTCCTTAAGATAGGAGTAGTTCACTAGAATCTTGAAGGAATAAATAACTAAAAGTAAGACCTAAAACTAGGTCTAGAAATAGCACAAAGTATAAAAACATTGAAAGAAGAGTGAAGCAACGCTCAAGCGAGCATAAGACTATATAAGACTATAGGGAGATAGTAACAAAGACTATCAAAAACATTAAATACTAAATTAATAGATACTGATTCATATAATCCTTATAGCTAAAGTTAAGCTCAAAATATATCATAAAAGGTGAAATATATTGGAAGAAGTAATAAGTAACAAACCACTCGTAATCGACAATGGTACTGGTTTCACTAAAAATGGTTTCGCAGGTGAAGACCAACCAAGAAGTGTTTTTCCAACTATCATCGGTTATCCAAAATATCAGATAATCATGACAGATGTTGAACACTATGTTCGAGAGTACTACATTGGCGAGGAAGCTATCAATCTGCGTGGTGTGCTCAAACTTGTTTATCCTGTTGAGCATGGCCAAGTTCAAGATTGGGATGCTATGGAACGAATTTGGCACTACACATTTTATAATGATTTGCGTGTTAATCCTAATGAACATCCTGTTCTATTAACTGAACCTCCTCTGAACAAGAATCAGAATAAGGAGAAAATGGCTGAACTAATGTTTGATACATTTAATGTTCCTGCTATGTACATCTCCATGCAAGCTATTCTTTCTCTCTACGCTTCTGGCCGTACCACTGGTATTGTCGTCGACTCTGGTGATGGTGTTACACACATCGTGCCAGTCTATGAAGGTTTTGCTATTCATCATGCTATCCACAGATCAGATATCGGTGGTCGTGATGTTACTGACTACCTACGCAGACTCCTCAGACAACGAGGTTATTCGCTTTCCAGCAGTGCTGAACGTGAAATCGTCCGTGATATCAAAGAACGTCTTTGTTATGTTGCTCTTGACCCTGAAAAAGAACTAAGATTAGCTGAAAAAGTTTCAGGAATGGAGAAGACATACACTCTCCCTGATGGTGAGACACTTACCATTGGTGCTGAGAGATTCATGGCCCCTGAATTGTTCTATAACCCCGGTGCTATTGGATCTGAAGAAAATCCTCTAGACGATTTGATTTACAGATCAATTCAAAGCTGTGATATCGATCTTCGAAGAGATCTATATGCAAATATAGTTCTATCTGGTGGTTCAACAATGTTCCCAGGTCTTAAAGAACGTCTACATAAAGAAATAACTGAACTCGTTCCTGAGACTATAGAAATAAAGATCATTGCCCCTCCCGAGAGAAGATATTCAGTCTGGATAGGTGGAAGTATTCTTAGCAGCCTTAAGACATTCACAAAGTTGTGGGTAACCAAGAAAGAGTACCAAGAAAGTGGACCAACTGCAGTTTATCGCTGCATTTAAGGTGCATAAATTCTCTCTTTTTTCTTTTATTTTTTATTAATCTAAATTTCAAAATATCTTTTTTGTACATTCTTTTCAGAAAAGTAGAATATTAAGAGCCGTATGTAAGAATATTTGATTCAAAAGGTGTTTCACTACTTTCTTTGTTATTATTAAAAAAGTGTTACGAATTCTTCCATCCTTATTTAGTTTTATTAATTAATAAAGTGTAACTCACCAAAAGATTTATTTTATTTCTTCATTTGCATGCTTAATAATAAAAATGAGGTTTTCTAATGTCCACACCACAACTTACTCCTGAACAACAACAAGATGTTCAACGTTTTAATCAGTTAGCTCAACAACTAGAGATTCTAAAGATGCAGATTCAACAACTAGAAGTTGAAAAGCGCGATGTTGATATTGCTATAAAAGAAACTGAAACTATGGCATCAGATGCTGTTATCTATCGTTCAGTTGGCAGGCTTTTATTCAAAGATAGCCTAGAAAATGTAAAGAAAAACTTGGTTTCTCAACAGGAGAAGGGAGAAGTAAGGATTTCATCATTACGTAATCGCGAACAAAAAATTACGAAATCTGTAAAAGAACTCCAAGAGAAGCTTATGGCGAAGAGCTAGTTTTAAGAAGGAATTATTTCTTTTTTTCTCTTAGCTTCAGAGTTGATGTTTAATGACGTCTGATATAGTAGATCTTGGGATAGGTCAATTAGATGATGAACAGTTAGAAGAACTTGCTATCAAAATAGAAACACAACTCCATAAATATCTTAGAAAGCATTCTCAATGGGCTCTATTGTCAGATTTCTCAATTCTTATTAAACTCTCACAAGACAAAGATAATGTTCTCACGCTTGAATTGGAGTACAACACGACAGGAGCACTTACATCCTTTCAACATGAACAAATACATGAAAATCTTTCTATTCAAGCTGAAGAAATTTTGAAAGAGGCGCTCATTTGTCTGAAGAATTCCAAAAAATCATAGATTATGTACAAGAACATAAGTGTCAACAAATAGGTATTTTTGCTCACCAAAATGCCGACCCCGATGCAATAGCTAGCGCTATCGGGTTGAAATATTTGCTTCTATCGTATTTTCCCTTAATCCATGTAACTCTTTATGCTTCTTCCCTTAGTTTACTCTCCCAGAGAATCCTATCAAATTATGATGAAAAATTTGAAGATAATATTGTACAGAATAATCTAGATGCTATTTTTCTGTGTGATACAAATAATTTGATTCAATTAGGTGATATATCAGTAGACGAATACATTTCCAACAATGTTCCTGTTTTTATCATTGATCATCACTCCTATCATGAATTCACAAAACAAGCTATTGTATCAATTGTCAAACCTATTACTTCAACAGCCGAAATCATTGCACAAATATATAAGGAAACAGCAATTCAATTGTCTGAAAACGTTGGAACAATTTTACTTTCAGGAGTGCTTTTTGATACTCGGAGATTTATACACATATCACCTGCAACTTTTGAATTAACACAATTTTTGATAGCGAAAGGAGGAAACTATGACACCGCACTCTCTATCTTACAAAAACCATTTACAAAGTCTGAACGTATCGCTCATCTAAAAGGAGCAAAGCGAATGATTATCCATTATGAGGATAGAGGAATTGTTGTTATTTCACATATTGGCTCTTACGAATCCTCTGTTGCAAGATCCATCGTAAGTTTAGGTTCAGATTTTGCTGTTGTTTTTGCTTTAACCTCCTCGGACGAATTGCGAATTAGTTTTCGTTGCTCTAATAAATATGCTTCTAAAACCGCTATAAATCTTGGAGAACTTGCTAATAAAATTGCTACAAAATTTGGTGGTACGGGAGGAGGACACAAAACTGCCGCGGGAGCAAATATTAAAGACATTAAACACTTCCCCAAGAATAAAGATAAAATCGCTAAATTCTTGCTAAACATATTACTTGAAGAATTAGAGTTAACGAAAGAAACTTAGAGGTTTTTTAAGTGATGAATGAGTTCATTTCTTTTCAGAATTTTAGCTTTCGATATTACTTGAGAAAGGAATGGTCTCTAAAATCAGTTGACCTGAACATAAAAAAAGGGGAACTTACTATTCTTACAGGACCTAGTGGTTCTGGAAAAACCTCAGTATGCTATTCAATAAATGGTCTCATTCCCCATTTCTATGCAGGGGAAGTTAAAGGAAGTGTGTTTATAGCGGAAAAAAATGTAAGTAAAAGCCCAGTCTCTGAATTAAGTAGAAAGATTGGTTATATCCCCCAAAGAGCTGAAAATTCTTTCGTCACGCCATATGTTTTCAGTGAACTAGCTTTTCCTCTTGAATATCGAAGTTTCTCTAAAGAGAGTATAAAAAACAAAATTCTTGAACTAGCAAATTATTTGGATCTTACAAAACTCTTGAAGAGAAACCCAAATGAATTATCTGAAGGTGAAAAACAAAAATTGGCAATTGGGTGTGCTTTAGTTACAGAACCCGAAATTATTATAGCTGATGAACCTTTAGCAAATCTTGATTACTCTAACCAACAAAAGATTATTACAATTTTCAAATCACTTCAACAGAAAGGAAAAACGATTATCATAGCGACGCACGAGTATTTCAAATACAAAGAGCTCAATCCTAGATTCATTCAGATTGAAAAAGGACAAATAACGGGGAATCTTATAGAAAATGGGGAAGAAAGTAAAAGGGAATTCGAAATTGTCAAAAAGAAGCTGTATCTCAAAGATATAAAAAGTGAAAAAGAAAGCGAAGTTTCGAAAAGTGAGATAGAAGTGAAAAATCTTAGTTTTAAATTTTCGAATGGTTTTTCTATTTCAGATATTAATTTCACAACAAATCGTGGTAAAATAATAGGGTTGGTTGGTGATAATGGTTCTGGAAAAACCACTCTTTTTAGACTACTTTGTGGATTTTTGAAACCTGATTCTGGTTCGATAAAACTGTCTGGAAAAGACCTGAAAGATTGGAATTGGTCGGAATTAGCAGCGTATTTAGGAGTTATTTTTCAGGATCCAGATAAACAATTTTTTGAAGAAGAAATCGGGAAAGAGGTAGGTTTTATTTCAAAAAACTTAGATTTGAATTTCATAGACACTAAAAAAATTGAGAATGAATTATCCAGTTGTCATTTAGAGAATTATGTATTCTATAATCCCCATTCTTTATCACATGGGGAGAAGAGAAGATTAGCATTTGTTTCTTCAACGTTTCACAATCCAGAACTTATCTTAATTGATGAAGTAACTAATGGACTAGATAGAGAAAACAAAGAATGGGTATCTAATCAAATATTAAAACTTAAACAAGAAAATAAAATGCTGATTATTGTATCTCATGATTGGCATTGGTTATCAAAATTTGTAGATGAGATTATTTACCTTAAGAACGGAAGAATTGAACAAGTATTAAATAGAGACCAATTTAGCAGCGTTCTTCAGAAAGCTACAAAGGGTGAAACTATTCTTTTGGAGAGATGAATATTGAATATAGAAAACTATTCCAACTACAAAACATACTTTCATTTATCTAAGAAATACTCTATTGATCCCCGTACAAAACTCGTAATCTTATCATTAATGCTTTTTTCAATTTTCTTTTTCAGAAATTGGATAGTTCTATTGTCTCTAACTGCTGTTTCTGTGTTATTTGTAATTCTTGTGAAACCTAAAGTTGTTTTCTTGATTAGATTTATAGTATTCTTACTTGTTTTTTCTAGTTTAGCAACCTTTTTTGCGTATCGTTCTAATTCAACTGTTGATCCGTTTGAAATTTTTGCTATTATCAGCAGTAGATTTTTGACTACCTTTTTTATCATTACATGGTTCTTTAGCTCAGTACAACCTTATGAACTCGCGGTTGTTCTTGAAAAGATGTATGTACCCACCAGAATCACTTGGTTTCTTACAACTATTTATCAATTTATTCCAATTCTTACAAAAGAAGCTCAAACCATAAACGAGATTAGAAAATTGAAAGGTTTAACAGCAAAAATGTGGCAATTCAAGAAACAAGTTATTATAATAAAGAGTACGTTGAAGCCGTTAATAAGCGGAACAATGAATAAAGCAATAGATTTAGCAGAAGCAATGACAATTAAGGGATTTCAACCAAATATTAGAAGAGAGCACATAGTTAACATGAATTTAAGAATATACGATTTAATTCTAATATTAGTTATGGGGACCTCTTTAATATGCCTAATTATATTTGTAAGATAGCCATCAACAATTATTTTTTAATTTTTTCTAGAATAATTTTGAGAATGTCTTTATGCACATCTTCTTTTTCTCTTGAAACATTTATGAGAAAGAATAAGTCAGGAAATTCATCAACAAGTTTTAAGTAGATATTTCTCACTCGTTGAAGACTTTCATGCTTTTCAAAAGTATTGGTTCCTTGTGTTCTCTCATTAGATATCCTTTCTACAGCCTCATCGACACTTAAATCGAGTAAAATAACGATTTTTGGTTCAATGGCGATTTTCATATTTTCATTGAGAATATATTTCCAATTTAACCCTCTAGAACCTTGATAAGCTACAGATGAGAAATAATAACGATCTGTAACAATTATCTTACCTTGATGAAGTAATGGAATAACTTCCTCCTTCAAATGTAGTTTTCTATCCTCTAGGAACAGTTTAAATTCCTCTTCAGCCGATAAACGTGTTGGAGCAAAAAAACTTTCACGCAGTTTTTTTCCTTGTTTTGACCACTTTGTAGGTTCAGTTGTATATTCCGCATCATAACTTAACGAACAAAGACGTTCTACAAGTAACTTTGAATGAGTAGTTTTCCCAGAGCCATCTATTCCTTCCAAACAGATAAGAAAACCAGTGGAGGGAGAATTAGACATGGTGTCAAGTGTAAGCTCGATAAATAAAATACTTTTGGTCAACAACTTCTCACGAACAATAAAATATAAAATCATCCCTTTTTGGGAAAGCTTTAAATTCCTACTTTTCCCGTTTGATTTAACCTAGAGGCCATATTTCTGTTTGATGTGAGTGGTACTATGTTTTCGCAAAACTTTGATGAATTAATAGATTATGCAATTAAAAAGTTTAAAATTAACTTTTTTGATTCTTTTGAAATTAGCTGTGTAGACAGATTGCACGCATTAACACGGTTTACAAAATCAACTATACACCAAAATGTTTCAGATCATACAAACCACTTTTTATTTAGAGTTTCAAAGGGTAAACGAATATGTTCAACATCTCTTACTTCTCTAACTCCCAAATCCATAGATGATACGATTTCAGAGCTGAAAAACATGGTTTCACATGTACCTGAAATACCATTCTTTGAAGGTTTCATGGAACCTCCAACAGCTACTGTTCCTTCTGTTCAAGTAACAGATTCATTGTTAGATGAATACCAACGAGCTGATATAGTAGAAGAAGCAGTAAATGCAGCTGAAGAAGTTGATACCAATGTAAAACTCGCTGGTTCAGTATTTATTACGGATTTACGTTTTTGTATAATTAATTCAAATGATATTGATTTTTCCCATCATTTGACTTATAATGGTTTAATAGTCAACTCACTCACAGAACGTGAAAATAAGGGTTATGCTAAAGAAGAACAATACGTTAGAGATCCATCAGAACTCAATCCATCCGATATTGCAAGAAAAGCAACAGAATTATCAGTTAATACTTGTTTTGCTAGAAGTTATGATCAAGGTGAGTATGAAGTAATTCTCTCTCCTTCTGCAACAGGAACATTATTACGATTTCTTTCTTTTGGTTTCAATGGTACGAGTTATCATGAATCGCAGAGTTTCATTTCTGATGAAATTGGAAGCCAATTGTTTGATACTAAATTGACATTGGTTGATGACCCACTTAATGAAGAAACAATACTATCCTCACCTATTGATGGTGAAGGAGCCCTAAAAAAGCAACTTTACTTAATAGAAAATGGAATACCTAAAACTATCCTCTACGACAGTTTTTTAGCATCAAAATATCTTGGAGACAAATCTAAAACTACTGCCCATAAAGTAATTCCTTATTCAGACTATATTTTTGGAGGAGCTATACCACTGAATCTTGTACTTCAACCAGGCAACTCAAATCCAGAAGAAATGTTTGAAGAAACTAAAAAAGGATTTTTCATAAATAGATTGCATTATACAAATTTTGTTAACAGGCGCCTAGGAGCTATTACTGGTCTCACAAGAGATGGTTTGCAATATATTGAAAATGGAGAAATAGTATCCGCTGCTAAGAATTTCAGATTCACAGATAGTCTTCCAAGAATTCTAAAAAACGTTTCACTAATAGGAAAGAAACTTCACACAAGTACGACAATAAAATGCCCAGCAATTAAACTCTCATCATTCAAATTCACTGGAAAAAGCAAGCACTAGCCAAGTAAGTTGTTACTAACGCAGAATGCTAACATGGTTGTCAAAATGTTTAAGGAAGTAGAATTAACTTACCAAAGAATACAAAAAGTTGTTAATCACACTCCTGTGATGACTTCAACTATATTAAATAAAAAAGTAAACTCAGAATGTTTCATAAAATGCGAAAATTTTCAAAAAACAGGTTCATTTAAATTCCGTGGGGCGCTAAATACATTATCACTTTTGTCTCCCGAAAACAAAAAAAAGGGTGTTATCACTCATTCTTCGGGAAATCATGCTCAAGCTCTAGCATTAGCTGCAAAACTAATTGGAGTGAAAGCTGTTATTGTTATGCCAAAAAACGCTCCAAAAGTGAAAGTCAAAGCGACAAAAGGGTATGGAGCAGAAATTATTTTTTGTGGAAATAAACCTGGAGATAGAGAAAAAGCTGTTGATCTATTAATTGAACAATACAATTACAAACTAATTCATCCTTCAAATGATTTAGAAATTATTTATGGTCAAGGTACTGCAGCTTATGAACTCATAAAAGAAGTAGGAGATTTAGATTACGTTTTCGCTCCTTGCGGTGGTGGAGGGCTTTTATCAGGAACATCAATTGCATCAAAAGGATTGTGTCCCAATACAAAAGTAATAGGTGTAGAACCAAAGAACGCTGATGATGCCTATCGATCTTTTAGAGATGGAAAAATATATCCTTCACTTAATCCTAATACAATAGCTGATGGTTTAAGAACATCTCTCGGTAAAAATACTTTCAGAATAATCAGAAAACAAGTTGATGAAATCATTACAGTAACAGAACAAGAAATAGTTAGAGCAATGAAATTTTACTGGACAAGAATGAAACTAATTGTAGAGCCTTCAGGTGCAGTTTCACTAGCTGGAGTATTATCAAATAAAATTAATCTAACTTCTAAAAGAGTGGGTATAATCATTTCTGGTGGAAATATTGATTTAACAGATTTCTTCAATAAAATTATGGAAGAGCTAAATCACGAAGAGAAGAAAATAAGTAGTGGTTAGATGTTCATATTTTGAACTATGTAACCTTGAAAGTTCTAGTAGGTTTTGATAAAGCATTTCCACTAAAATGTGATATTAGGATGTAAGTGTTAAGGTCGTAGTTGGTTCAGATGCAAATCGATAGTTCTTTGTAAAAATAGCAATAAGGATTGTTGTTACTAATAAAAATGCGCCTGAACCTACCATTGTAGCAATTATTCCAACATTGTCTGCTGTAAACCCTGATAATGAAAGACAAATTACACTTAATATCTGAATATACGAGTTGACAGCTCCATAAGCTCGTCCTCTAACTTCATTAGGTACAGATTCAGCAAAAATTGCGTTAATAGACAAACTAAACATCCCATTAACTATTCCAAATATTGAATTGAAAACTACAAGTAAAATGAATGATGGGCCAAAAATAAAAATTATATAAAAAGCTGCCATTGCAAAGGAACCCATGAAAATTGCTCTTCCTCTACCTATTTTTTTTTCGTATTTCCCAAAGGCTAAATTTCCTATTATTGCTCCCGCAGCTCCAAAAGCTCCAAGTATTCCATATTCTGTTTGAGCAGCTTTTTCAATCAGATTTAGATTGATGAGTGAATCATATCTATTGATTGTTTTTAGTAAAGTTATCATTTTCGCAGATAAGGCTTGATAAGCTGGGGTTTGGCCATGTACAATTTCAAAGAGATATGGGAAGAGCAAGGGACCTGCAAAGGCTGTACCTAGAATTAAGAAGCTAAATAAGATAATAAGAATTCGAACTGTATTGTGCTTAAACAGATATTTGTACCCTTCTTTCATATCGATAAATACCGTTTTTACTGTAATCTTACCTGCTTTATCTCTTGAGGCAGAAGGAATTTTTGTAAAAGAAAGAATTACTGCGGAAATAAAGTAACAACCTGCAATTATCCAAAAAGTATTGGATCCTAATAAGGGATAGATTGGTGCAGCAATAAGGGGACCAAGAACTGCTAAAGTTTGAAAGACTAGCTGACTTAAACTAATCGCTTTCACATATAAACGTAATCCTGTGATTTCAGGAATTGCAGCAGAACGTGGAGCAACAAACGAAGCTGATGCTAACCCTATAAAAAAGGAAATGATGACGATGCCAAATATGCTGGTCATAAAAGGCAGCAAAATAATTGAGACTCCACGAAGGATATCGGAACTAATCATCATAGTCTTACGATTTACACGATCTGCAAAAACTCCAGCAATTGGAGCTATTATGACCCAAGGAATTGTTTGAGCTGCTAAAACTAGAGTCATCTGTGTTTTTGATCCAGTTATAGAGTAAACATACATTATTATTGCAATTCGAAAAATAGCATCCCCAAAATTACTGAAAAATTGACCTGAAAGGAGTCTCATAAAATCTTTGTTTTTGAATACATCCCTGTAGCTTGGTTCACTTCCCTCAACAGATGCAGAATCAGATTGGTGCTCTTCATGACCATTTGATTCTAACTCGTTATTAGGATGATTCTCAGAATTTGTGGGGTCATTCATAAAATCTACTTTCACAATTTCTTTTTAACGAAGAAGATTTTCGTGTAATAATAACTTTTTCTTTTCCCATATTTAGTTATTAACTGCTTGTTATCATTTCAAGAGTCCTGTTTTCTCATTGAATTCAACGATTAACTCATCTATATCTTTACTCAACAGTGGAATAGTTCTCCAGTAATCATCGTCATACCATTGATTGTTAAGTTCTTCCAGTTCTCGATTTTGTTGCTCAATCCAAGTAAAATACTTCAGATTATGAATTCTTTTTTTCTCCATGTAATCTAATTCTAGCATATTATCAATTTTTTGTCCTTGTAAATGAGCATAAAAGTCACGTATAGAGTCTTCTCGAGTATATGGACCAATTTTTTGATTCAATTCTTGTAACCTTGATTGATACAATTCCATTGAATCTGTATAAATAGTCACTATTACATCATTTTTTGTTAATTCAAAGTATTTTGCGAATTTAATAGACATAAGCATATTTGCAATGCTAGAGATGCCTAGGAGTGGAAGCTTTTTTATTACTTCCTCAGTTATTCCCATTTCTTTAAGATATTTTTGACCTTCTTTTTCATTAAATAAACGCATTATTTTCACTGTATCAACATCATCAATTGCAATTACCATATCTGTATTTTTGATGTTGTGAATCCAAGGTATATGCTTGTCTCCTATTCCTTCAATTTTATGTGCACCATATCCAGTCAATAACATGGTAGGACATTGTAAGGCTTCTCCTGCAACAATTTTCATACTAGGGTATACTTGTTTAAGATAATCACCACACCCAAGTGTTCCAGCTGATCCTGAGGTTAATGTTAGACCTCTAAACTTGTTGTTACCTAGCTCTTTATCTAAAACTTCTTCGATAGCAGGCCCAGAAACTTGATGATGCCACAAATAGTTACCAAATTCTTCGAATTGATTAAAAACGAAGAGGTTTTCACGAGTTCTTTTTAATTCCCAAACTTTGTCAAAAATCTCTTTCACATTGCTTTCGCTTCCAGGTGTTTTTATTATCTCCCCTGCCACTGATTGCAACCACTTAAACCGCTCTGAAGACATTTCTTCAGGTAAAATAGCTATTGATTCACATGCAAGTAAAGTTGAATCGTAAGCTCCCCCTCGACAATAGTTTCCGGTACTAGGCCAGACAGCTTTGTGAATAACAGGATTAAATTGTCCAGTGACTAAACGAGGAACTAGACAACCAAAAGTCGCGCCAACCTTATGAGAACCAGTTGGAAAATATTTGCCAACCAAACCAATAATACGTGCTTCCACCCCCGTTAACTCAGGAGGTAATTCAATATAGTTAACATTGTTGAAACCACCACCTTCAGAAATAGGTTCATTCTTCCAGTTTATCCTAAAGAGATTTCTGGGGTGTATATCCCAAAGACCAATAGATTCTAGTTCTTCTTTAATTTGGGAAGATATTAATGTTGGATCTTTTTGCTGTGCAAAAGTGGGTATGATAATATTTCTCTCACGAGCGCGTTGGATAGCGCTTTCCAATCCCTTCTCATTTATTGTTAAATCAATCATTAATAAACTTCAGCAACTAAGTTTCTTTAATTTTGTGTACTAACAGAGAATGAGCATTGTGGATATTATTTAAAAATAAACCAAGAACGCTAAAAATCAGATTTATAGAAGACGGGGAAAATTAATCCAATATTCCAACACGAACATTCTCAAATCTAGTGGGAGCTATTCCATGCCCTACATAAGCTGCTTGTCCTGGTTCTCCCTTTCCACAATTTGGTGTACCAAATACTCTCCACTCTTTTTCTTTACATATCCCACTCACACTTCCCCAAAATTCAGGTGTTATTCCTGTGTAAGTTGCATTCTTTACCATTTCTGTCATTTCACCATTTTTTATTTTGTAGCAAATCTCACTACCAAATTGGAAATTCATTCTTATATCATCAATACT
>JAUVXQ010000053.1 GCA_030603505.1 Candidatus Heimdallarchaeota archaeon
AATAAAGTGAACATTTTTCATATAATAGCCTAATAATGTTTCAGGAAGTCTAGAACGATCATGATTCCCTGGAATACACACAAAAATAATATCTTCTGAAATTAAGCTTTCTACAAGTTCATAAGCCCTTGAAACAACTTCTTTCTTTGGGTTAGATCTATTAAAAAAGTCTCCACCATGTAAGATTAAGTCTATTTTGTTTTTCTTAGCATATTCAATAGAATCACTAAAAACTTCAAACATTTGATCAGAAGTTTGGGATCTAGCTGAAGCAGTTCTTCCATAAGCATATCCAAAGTGTGTATCTGCTAAAGATAGGATTCTCATTTCACCACTACTTCTAATTTATCCAAGTTTTTAGTATAAAAATTAGAATCATTTTTGATTGTACTTAATCTAACGAAAGAAAAACATATAAAATTATGATTATTCCTCGAATTCTAGTGTATGAACCCATAGAGGTTTTCTGACTACAAACAAGAAAAGATTTTCAGCAAAAGTATCATCTGTTTCATACATCTGCTGAAGATCCTGGTCAACTCCTATAACTTTCAGTTTTTCTTTAATTTCCAATTTTAGAAATGAATCAACGTTTAGAACAAAAGCATTCTTTTTCACCAATGCTGAAATGAATTCATAAACTGGTTGACCTCTTTTACTGAAATATACCACCCATTTGCCATAATCTATGAAAGGTCCAGAAATAACATCCATGTGTGTGGCATATCTATCAAGGAATTTGACCGACTCTTCTGATGTAATTTCAGGTCCTTCTTTCCTTTGTGATAACTGGGGATTAGGGGTCATAAAAGATAATATTAAACCATAATAATCATCAGAGACAAAAGGTTTGGTTCTTTCTAACATGTAATAGTGCTTGATTAATTCTTGTTCTAGTGCTTTTCTGATACTTAGTGCTTTTTGCCATGAAACCCCAGATTCTTGGAAATTTCTTGGAATAGATAATACTATTATTTCTTTTTTCGAATTGACAATTTTATGCACTATTTCATTGAAGAGAGGTATTTCATATAATGACTCTTCAAAAAATAGTAAACTTGGTTTGTTGAGATAATAATTTGCAGCTGCAATTATAGAATTAAATTGATCAACTGATACATCTGCTGCTATATTTTCTTTTCTATATAAAGGATCTGGGACATATATTGGATAATAACCATAAATCATTTCGACTGAAAGCTCGTCAACGTCTTCAAATTTCACTGTTGCTTTCTTAATATCGATAACAGTTCTTGCCCTCCATTTGCAAATTCCTTTTAATGTTTCTCTAAAAGAACCATAATACAAAATAAGAAGTTCACATAAATATCCATTGAATCCAATAGCACCATAGTCATCTCTATAAACCCCAATCGCTTTTGTGAATTTCTTGAGTAAAACGACTTCTTTTCTCACTTTCTTATCCATATGAGTTAAGATATATTGGCTATGATAAGGAATATAATCAAAAATGGATATTTTCTCCTCTCCTTGTGATATATCAAACCCAACAAAAAGATGTATTTTTTCGTTTGCAGCGAATAAGCGCAAATAGGGTATTTTACCTGTAATTTTTGCTACTTCTATATTCTCTTTCTTGACTCTATCTTTTTTCAATCTTTTAAGAAGCGAATCTAAAATGGTGTGAACATTTGGTTTCTCAGATTTTGGGAGTATAATTAATAAATCAAAGGAATCGTCATCACTAAGATAGGTTTTTCTAACAAAAGAACCTTGGATTTCAACTCTACCGGCTACTCCAAGTGAAACTAAATCCATTTGAATTTTCTCTTTTAGAATTGATAAGACCTCTCCGATTTCAGCATGTGTTTCTTTTTGTATTTGGATTACTTCGAGAACTTGGTTCTCAATATAATCGTGATCATTCTTCTGTTTTCCTTTTGAGGAACTTTTTCCAGATTTGCTTTCTTCCATGTTACTCACCAGTTAAACACGGTTATTTGTTTGCTTTTTCCGCATATACTTCATGAAGTATTGAATACTGAGAACCATCAGGTCTAAGTTCAGATTTCTTGAGTTTGATAGAATCAATTTCTTGATTGCCTATGTCTGCATCTGACAATTCATTTATTAAACCTATTAATTCATCCTTTTTCCTCGAAGACTTCACTCTTGCGATGGTTGCATGTGGTTTAAACTTTCGATTGTCAGTCCTAAAACCTTCTTTTCCAAGCTTAGCTCTTAAGGCTTTTTGAATGTTTTGTAATTTCTGGATATCACCCTCGACTTTGCAACAAATAACCTTAATGTATTCTCTTTTAGGTAGAACATCTATTCCTACGATTTTTAGTTTAATACTATCAAACTTTATCTCATCCATGATTCCCTTTACAACATCAATTTGAGTTGAAGAGAGCTCCCCTAGAAATTCTAATGTTAAATGAATTATCTGAGGGTTAACTAATCTAATATCTGCACCAAGACCAGCCAGTTTCTGTTGAATGGCACTAAGATTGCTTATAATCTGTTTATTTGTGATATCAACAGATAAGAAAGTTCTAACCATTGCTATGTTATTTGATAGCATTTTTTAAATATTCTTTCTATTATACTAAAATGAAATCAATTTTTAGAATTACATGTTTTATTTGACTAAATGCAAAAGATTCACTAATTAACAAACTTTTTATTTCAGCTTTATTTGAGGATGTTGAGCTTTATGTCCGAGCGAAATATTAACATTCTTGGCGTTTCCGGAATGCCTGGTTCCGGAAAAAGTGAATTTGCCGATATAGCTAGAGAACATAATTATCGCACAGTAATCATGGGAGATGTAATTAGAAAAAAAGTAAAAGAAATGGGTCTGGAACCTACTCCTGAAAACACTGGAAGAGTAATGACAGATATTCGAAAAATGCATGGAGATGAAGCTGTAGCCCATTTAACTTGCATAGAAATTGATAGACTTCTTAAAGAAAATAGTGATAAAATCATTATCGATGGGATTAGGAGTCAAAAGGAAGTGGAATGCTTTAGAAAGCATTTGGGAAAAATTTTCTTTGTTGTCGCAATACATGCAGAACCAACAGTAAGATTCCAGAGATTAAGATTAAGAGGGCGTACTGACGCTCCTCAGACCTATGAAGAGTTTAATATAAGAGAACAATCTGAACTTAGCTTAGGTTTGGGTGAAACAATAGTTTATTCCAATTTCATTATTTCCAACAATGAAACAAAAGAAATGTTCTATAAACATGTTATTTCCTTATTAGAAGATTTGGAGAGAGATGAAAAATAGTGGTACTAACTATTACAGTGAAAATGAGTTATTTTTCTACTGAAAATAAGCAAAAGTTAGAACAATGTTTTATCCATCTCCTAGGTGAACTTCCAGAAATACAAGAAGTCAAGGATTTTGAAACCAAAACATTATTATCAGAAAACCAACCTATATCTTCCATTCGGAATTTCTTCTTTATCATTAGAGAAAGAAAAATTTTAGACACTGTAAGGAAATGTGCTTTTATTGACGAAATCAATGAATCAGTAACTTTTTTACTTCATAAACAAGCTTTGTATGTAAATAAAATAGCGGTCATCACTTCAGATACTAGCTCACCTCTCGGAAATGTGGAATTAATCATTAAAGGAGGAAATCCTATCGAAATTTTAAATTGGATAGCTCCTGAAACTTCTGATGGAGAGGAATTGGTCTTACAAAAATTCAGAAATTATCAGAAATTGTGAGAAGGAAGCTCAATATTTAGGCCATCATGTGCAAAATAACTTTCAGAAAAAATAGCCTTTGCTTCTTTTAGTGAATAATCTAAATTTCTGTGTATATTTGAGATATGGGTCAAATACAGTTTTTTAACTCTTGCTTTTTTTGCTACATAAGCTGCTTCTGAACTTGTAGAATGCTTATACTTCTTAGCTCTTTCTACTTCTTCGGGGGGATAAGTTGCATCATGGATTAGCAAATCTGCTTCTGATGAGTTGTTGATAACAGTATCTGTTATGGTTGTATCTCCAGTTACAACTATTTTTGTAGGTTTAACATTAGTATCCATTAGTATATCTGACGGATAGATTTTCTTTCCATTAATTTCAACGGGAGTACCTCTTTGTAATGTATTCCACATCGCTTTTGGGACTTTCAGTTTTTCAGCTCTCTCTGTACTAAATTTACCTAATGGAGTATGAGTGACAAATTTATATCCTACACATTGATTTACATGGTTAACAGGAAAGGATTCAATAAAGAAGTCTGTATTATTCTCTACGACTCCTCCTTTAGTTTCAATCACTTCTATGTTGTAATCTGGGATAAATCTGTAAGCTAATAATTGCAAAAACACAAACGAGGAAGTCCAAGGAGGGCCAATAATTCTAACTGGAGAATCTATCCCATAGAAGCATCTTGTTGATAACAAACCAATTAGACCAAGTGTATGATCAGAATGTAAATGTGTTAATAATATTGTTAAAGGACCTCTAAATTTAATTTTATTTATAATCATTTGTAATTGAATAGCTTCTCCAATATCAATTAGAATTTTATGTCCTCTGTATTGTATCATACATGAGCTCTGTCGCCTGTTAATTTGAGGAGGTGCAGATGATGTACCTAGAAATGTGACTAAAATATTGTCGCCCATTTACATTAACACCACGATTCTTCTTGTAAGAGAACGGTGCACGCGAGCATCTATAATTGTTTTCATCTTATATCCCACTTTTTCTGCTATTCTTTCTGGATCACTATAAGAAGGGCTACTGAATACTAGATGCCTATTTTGCTCAAGTATAGATTTTGATTCTTCTAGAAATTGCTCTATCAACCCAGATATTGTTTTTCCATATGTTGATGATTGGATTGAATATGGTGGATCAGTTGCTATTGCATGGACATGTTTGATCGGTATATGTCTTGAATCACCATGTAATAGAGAATAATGACCTTCACCAAGAAAATGTAAATTTATATCTGTTCCTTTAACAGCAGAAAAATCGAGATCAGAACCTAACACATAAGCTCCTAAAATTGAAGCTTCAATAAGAAATCCCCCTGCTCCGCAAAAAGGATCATAAAACACCTCACCTGTACTAATGCGTGAAAGGTTTACAATAGCTCTTGCGAAATCAGCTTTCATAGCACCAGGTTTGAAAAATGGTCGATTGCCAGGAGTTCGTTCATTATATTCTTTTACGTTTTTAGACCATAATTGAAAGCCAATTAAAATATCCGATTTATGTAAAAGACCAAGAAACATACATTCTGGACGTTTTAAATCCACTTTCATTTCGTAATCTGCAAATTCACTTATCACATAGCTACCTAAAATTCGCTCTAGTTCTGCCCTATTTAGTTTTACTGTTCTTTTTCCTATTTTTTTTACTCTTACGCAAAAGGTTTTACACTTTTCAATAGGTAAATCTATCCTTATCTCTTCGAAAAAGTCTATTTCTTGATTTTCGATTGACCCTTTTGCAATTAAAATACAAAGTGAATGTAAAAACGCACATCGTGAAGCAGCTTTTACAGGACTTTCATTTGAAGTGAAAATAACTATCTGGTTAGCTACATAAGTTGTTCTGTAATCTATTTTTTCTGCTTCAAGAGCAGCGTACAATTCTTCGTAACCTAGGGGCAAATAATTAGCGTTAATATAAGCCAGATATGATGTCATGCAAATTTTTCCTCTATGAAATTACTCAGAAAGGGTGCTATATCAATTTTTGAATTGTGTGTATCTGGAATAGTGTTTGTTGATATAAATTCTTTCACTCCCAGTTCCTTCAGCTTGTCTTTGAATTCTGGTCGGGAAAGATCATGGATACAGATAAATCTCAAACTTGTAGGCTCTTGCTCTAGAATAAGCTGACATGCTTTAAGTGCTGTGCTTCCCGAACTAACGACATCATCCACAAGGATTATATCCTTTTCTTTAAGGTCAAAACCTCTACAAACCATACTTATTTCATGTGAGATGGGATCTCTTTTCTTGTCCAGACAATAATAAGGTGCAGATAAAATATTGCCAACGATTTTTACATCTTCAGATGCTCCTTGATCAGGTCCTAAAATGATCCAGTCACCATTCAAGTTTTGTTGTATATATTCGCTAATATAAGGGTAGATGTTTAGATTGTATTTCTCTAATTCAGGAGTAAATTCAAGGAATTTAGATTTATTATGCACATTGATTGTGAATAGACTATCAATACCTGATTTTTGAATAAGATCAATTGTAATCTGATGTGAAATTATTTCCCCTCTTAGTTGTCGTATATCAGCTCTTGAGTAGCTCAAATAGGGGACAAAAGCATGTACTTTATCAGCGTTCAGTTCTTTCAATGTAGAACCTAGTAATAACAGTTCAAGGAGATGTTTTTCTTGGGGAGGATGAGTTGACTGTATGATAATAATTTCTTCATTCTCAACGTCTGAGTCAATCTGAATATATGACTCACCATCGAAAAATAACTTATGGATTATATCTATATTCGCAATGTTTACAATGCTAGCAACTTTTTCTGCTAATTTTATTGATGATGGTCCGGGTAAGATTTTCATTATAATATCACAAGTACATTTTTCCTTCCTTAATTTAAAAATATAGTTTACTAGAAAAATAAATGCATTCAAAAACGGATGAATAACTATATTTATAACATTTTATGTTTTATTATTGTTGAGGATATCTTGTTCTAGTAGTGAGAGTTATGGCTGGAAACATTAAGAAGAAAAGCAAGAAGAAAGTCAAAAAAGAACCTTTACTCGATATTGATTTTCACGACACTGCTGAAATCTCAGTACCACCAAGGTTAATAGATCAAGTTATTGGGCAAGATGATGCTACAGAAATAATCAAAAAAGCAGCTTTGCAGAGACGCCATGTTCTTCTGATTGGAGACCCAGGAACAGGTAAGAGTATGCTTGGAATAGCAATGGCAGAGCTATTACCAAAAGAAGTTTTAGTAGACACTTTAGTCTTACCTAACCCTAAATATCCAAATAATCCAAGAATTGCTACTCTACCAGCAGGTCATGGTATTAGAAAAGTTGAAATGGATAGAGAAGTAGCAAAAAAGAGTGGAAATAAGCGTTTTATTATATCAATTGTAATATTATTAGCTATCATAGGATATGCGCTCATAGCTACTGCAGGTAATCCTGCTAGTCAACCTACAACTCTTTTAATGGCTATGTTTGTAGGTTTCTTCATTTTCTTTATGTTAAACCAACAAAGATCAAGATCAGAAATGCTTGTACCTAAATTATTAGTAGATAACAATAATACAACACGTGCTCCATTCAATGACGCTACAGGTTCACATGCAGGCAATTTATTAGGTGATGTAAGGCATGATCCATTCCAGTCTGGGGGACTTGGAACACCTCCTCATGAAAGAGTTGAAGCAGGTTTAATTCATAAATCTCACATGGGGGTTCTTTACTGTGACGAAATTGGTACTTTAGAAATGAGAACACAACAGAAAATGCTTACTGCTATGCAAGAACATAAGCTGCAAATTACTGGTCAATCAGAGCTAAGTAGTGGAGCAATGGTTAGAACAGATGCAGTACCATGTGATTTTGTATTAATAGCTGCTGGTAATATGGAAACCACAAGAAATATGCATCCAGCGTTACGTTCACGAATTCAGGGTTCTGGATACGAAGTATTCATGGACGATACCATGCTTGATACACCAGA
>JAUVXQ010000084.1 GCA_030603505.1 Candidatus Heimdallarchaeota archaeon
GGCTAGTTTGCTTGATTGGACCGAATCGGGTATAAAAGACTTCTTTTCATAGAACCTGTCTAAAAATTGTCTATTAAATCATTTTCTGGTGTTTTATATAATTTTTTAAGAGTATTTTTTAAGATCAACATTTCTCGTTGGGAATAGTTGTCCTCACTTTTAGTGAAAAAGGGTGGTTACTCAGACATTTACACAATAAAATTTTTTAACGTTCCCTAAAAGTTGACTTGATGTCATTTGGTATAGGGGTTACTTTATCCTTTGTCGCAGCGATTGCTTGGGGTTCCTCGATGGTTATTTTTAAAGTAGGGATAAAAAATACTGACCCTTTAGTAGCAACATACATCAAAGGAATTGTTGCAGTACCTGTATTGATATTATTAGGCTGGATCTTATATGGTGTTGAATCCTTAGCACTACTTTTTACCTATCCTAATTCCTTATGGCTTTTATTAGCGACTGTTAGTATAACCTTTGGGGACTTTTTCTCACTTTTTGCTCTTAAGAAGATTAATGTTTCAATTGCACAACCCATCTCTGCAGTTTATCCGTTCTTCACAACACTTATTTTGTTAATAGCTAAAATAGAAAAAATCACTTGGGTGATAATTACAGGAACACTCCTAATTATCTTTGGCGTATCTACCATTTCCTATTTCACTCAAAGAACAAGCAATCAAGCAGCAAAAAGAGAACATGATAAAAACAACGGAAAAAATACAATATATGGAATTATACTATCTGTACTCGCTGCTACTTTTTGGGGATTAACAATTGTATTCACAAGGTTAATCTTGGATGGTGAAGGCGTCGAAGTCATATCGATGATGGGGATAAGAAATGGTTTAATGGTAGCGATGGCTTTCATACTCGTACTAATTCGTGCTAATATTAAAAGAGATAATTTCATGAAAAACATCTTTACTCAAAAGAAAGAAGCATTCATTTTAATGGGAGGAGGAGCTATTGCTTGGTGCATAGGAGGCGTTTCATTTTTTACAGCTGTCACAATGATTGGTGCAGGAATCAGCACACCTTTATCATCAATTTCACCATTTATAGTTACGATTCTAAGTGTATTTTTTCTGAAGGAGACAATCACAAAAAAGCAAATCTTGAGTATATTCATTATTGTTCTGGGGGCTGTAATACTTTCATTGAATGAGATATTCAGCTGATAATTTTTATATGTAAATCATAATAATTATTTTCAAGAAAAAATTCAGATAATCAAATGGTTAAAAAGCTGATAGAACAAAAGTCATAAAATAGCTTGATAGAATATAGTTGAGGAGACTAAATCATGACAAAAGCAGTAATTGAAACCAATAAAGGAATAATTAAAATCGAATTTTTTGATGAACACACACCCAATACAGTGAAAAATTTTACATCATTGGCAAGTTCTGGTTTTTATAATGGAGTAAGCTTTCATCGCGTAATTCCGGATTTTATGATACAAGGAGGAGATCCAGAAGGTTCTGGTCGAGGTGGTCCAGGATATAAAATTGTAGATGAAGTTGATAATCCTGTTCAAAAACATGTTGATGGAGCATTAAGTATGGCAAATGCAGGACCAAATACAAATGGTTCACAATTCTTTATTGTATTAAATCCAAATAATTGTAAACACTTGAATAAGAAGCATACAGTTTTTGGGAAAACAATAGAAGGGATGGACACAGTAAAAAAAATAGTTCAAGGAGATAAAATGCTCAAAGTAACTATAGAAGAAGAATCAGATCTTATCAAAAATCACACCTTACAAAAACTGTGAAGGTTAGAATCTCAATTGTAATGGCTTCAAATTTATCTTAGAGATTCTATTCTCAAGATACATTTTCATTTCTTTTTTTACTTTCCCTTTTAGACTACCAAATGTTATATTATTCCTAGTTCGTTTGTAATAATCAAGAATCTTTTCTTTATGCTCTTTCTGAAGGATAAGTATTCTGGAAATGTTCCATAGTGCTACTATATTAGAGGGATTATACTTCAAGGAAAGAGAGAATCGCTTTCTAGCTATTTCATAATCACCATTAGAAAAAGCTTTGAGTCCTTGATTAGCTAATCGTAAAGATTCCAATACAATAATTTCTGGACTAAAGAAGGGCCTTAATTCTGCTTTTAAGGTTTTGAAGTAAGAGAATTCTGTCTCATCAAATTCACTCTCTAGAAGATTGCGTCTGATTTTTTCACTCCAATAAGAATAAAATTCTAGTAACAATTGATTGAAATCATAAGTATCTTTTTTCCAGTTCACCCAATTGGAAAAGAAGAGTGAAGTAGCATTAATAGCGATTAAGTAGTCCAAAAAATTTACTGATATCTCTTCAGCAATACTACTAGGAAGAAGACTTACGTATATTTTTGCAAGTTTTGGATGGATAATTGAAAAGTACGCAGTTAATAAAATAATATCATTTTTATTCATAGATTTCCTCTTTAGCAAAATAGCCTCCAAGGGTTTGCAACAGTTGTTCTCCACGGATTCAAGGAATTCAACCTCACCTTTTTCAAACTCTTTCAATACCCTCCACCTAAAAGATGTAATTAAATTCAACTTATTTTGTGAAATATCTTGAGGTTTCATTGTTTTTATTCTAAAACTCTTTTCATCATAATAACTGGTTTGTCCTTTTCTCCTTACTTTTGTAAAACCTGCAGAATGAAGTTTCTTTTTAAGAAAAGTGGAAGTCAAACCTATTTTATGTACATTACCAGGTATGTCAACACCAAAAAGGAATCTCAGAGTTCTAGCTTTTCTCTTGGTAGATTGGAAAGGCATTCTTATTACCGACCGAAGTAATGCAGGGGATTCGATTGAAAGTTCACCCCCCGGTGCTAATACTCGAAACATTTCTGCTAAAAGGAAAGGCAGTTGAATAACATCAAAGTGTTCCACAATGTGTGATGCTTCTATTACACCTATACTATTATCCTCATAAGGTAAAGATAGAATGTCAACCTCTTTATCTGCTATTCTTGATTCAAACTTATCTATATTCTCATAACCAGGTTTGTAAAAAATACCACATCCTAGATTTAATTTAATCACACAATCATCACTTCTCAATGCTTTATCTTCTCCTTTACTCGTTCCTTTTTTGGTGGTTTTATGTCAAATTTCTCTTCTTCTATTCTTCTCATACAATACGGTGTATTATGTAATTGACCAGTAAAATGTAGTGAAACTGAGTTACATCCCCCTTTACAATCCAAACCATAGAAACAGTCTTTACAATTTTCTCCTAATTGACTTTGATCAAATGAACGATTATATGCAAAAGAATTAGAATCTTCCCAGATATCTACAAAACTCCTTTCTCTTACATTACCTTCAACATACTGATTGTTACCCATTGAAAGACAACCTACTATTGAACCATCAGACGTTATACCAATAGAGGAAATACCAGCAGTGCAACCTTTCCATTTCTTACTCTTTGGAAGCAGATGAGAATGATATCCATAACAATGAGCACCTACAACAAGCATATCATTGAACTTGTTCTTGACATTTTCCGAAACAATAAACATGGCTGAAGCATAATACTCTTCTTCATCAATAGCCAACGAACGATCGAAATTACCGAAAGGTTCAGCAATTTGTATTTGCCAATTAACTTCTCGCTTTTTCAAAAGAGATCTAAGTTTTAAAAGATCTGAGAAATTGGTTTTGCTTATTGTTGTAATAACAGTAACTTGAATATTTTCCTTGAGAAGCATATCAATAGCTTCTAAAGCTACTTTAAAACTTCCATCTCTTCTTATCGAATCATGTGTTTTTTCAATCCCATCTAACGATATCCCTACAACAGTTGGCTCTAAACGGGAAAGTTTGTCTACTATATTGGGAACTAACAAACCATTCGATACAAACGCAAGATTCATACCCAAATCTTTTACACACCAAGAAATATCATACCAATCTGGATGAACAAATGGTTCACCTCCCATCAAACTAACCATATCACAATTCGCTTGAGCTAGTTCCTCACAAAGACTAAAACATTCTTCAGTAGACAACTCATTAAGTCTTGCACTACCTGCACTTGAACCACAGTGTTTACATCGCATATTACAAGCTAAAGTTAGCTCCCAAACTGCGCACCCTAGTTTTCTCATTAATTTCACTTGATCAATGCTAATTAAATAGAATTACTTTTGCTGAAGGATTAGGTTTAAAATTTATAAGTATTATTCTTAAATAAATAGGGATTCGTATATATCAATATAATATTGCATCTATTACAATATCAACCTCTATCCACAAGTTTCGTTGGTACGGGAACATCACACTTTTTGTTAAAAATTTAGAGGAAGAATGTAAATGGAATTAATTAACTAATTTCATTTCTTATTAAAAGATAATTAAAAGATTTTTTACAGAGTAACATAAAAAACTCAACTATTCGTTGGTATAAACGCCATATTCTACAGTTTGTCCAAGTTCCATTAATTCTTCATAGACAGATGTCCCGCCAGTTAATTTATGCAATGAAGCAAAAAGCAGAGCTGAAAAAATCAGACCAAATATAGAAATAAGAGAATAAATCAAATAATGTTTTCTTTTAAATTCAGTTCGTCTTGAAGAGAGGAAGACAGCACTTGGAACAAACTGAATAATGTAGTTAATAGGGTTAACGAGAACAAAGACCATATCTTTTGCAAAACTATAAGGATAAGTTGGATGTCCCCAATCGTAAGCAAAACTGCCATGTGTCAAGAATTTAGGGACATGATAAGCACTAGCAAGTCCACCAAACATAAGATAAGTAATGAAATTAGTAAAAACAAAAAATATCTGAGTAAAGAACTGAATTAATGCAAATAAACGGGGAGAGGACATATTCCTAATCTTCTTGAATTTTCTGACAGAGTCAAAATCCACACCAAGTTTCTTTGTAACATCATCGAGTTTCTTCTCGTTGATAATAGTCACCCTTTATAGATAATTTTCTTGTTATGTTTAATCAGAAGCACTAATAAAATTTCCGTATAATGAAACACTATATTCTATTTATACTTACGATTTAATTTCTTGTTTAACTAATTAATCCTACAAATCACAATACAACAGAAAAAGGAATAATTACCTGAATTAGAAATAAAAGAAAGCACTTCAAATACAAAAAGGGTTTATTGGTGGCTTGGGGGGGTATTTCGCCCTTTTCTTCACGAGACATAGAGTTTCGATCCCCCGACCTCAGGATTTCTCATCCCGAGATTTTACTGGCATTCTAGCCCTTTGTTACAAGATTATGAGTCCTGCGCTCTAGCCAGCTGAGCTACCAAGCCATTTTTTACTTTAGTAACTTATTTCGTTCTAAGGTACTCTTTTACTAACTCCTCACCTTTTCCTATCTTATAACTACAAGGAGTGGGGAATCTATCTGATGCTCTTTTTAGCGCTTCCAACGCCTCATGATATTTCTCTGGATGTATTCTTACTGTTATCAGTTCTTGACCAACTTTTACTCTTGCTGCTCTGTCTGTTGACTTTCCGAAAGATCTTCTCATTCCATCCTGTATTCTGTCAGCTCCAGCTACTGCCATCATTTTATTTTCTCTCAAAATGTGGTGAGGGTGGATTCTTATTGTCATATGGTAATCGTCTGTTCCTATATTTCTTTGCAATTGTCTATTAACAGCTATTCTTGAGGCTTCTAAAGCAGTGTGCCTTATCTGACATCTTTCCTTTGCCACTAGATGGACATGAACTGGAAAATCACCTCGCCTATTTCCAGTATCATAAGAGCGTATTCTTGAGTCTGGAACACCTCTCACGAACTTACCTACTCTTGTATTTGCTGGACCTCTTACATGAGTATAACATCTTGCTGGTCTTTTACCCATTTTTCTCACCGTATTACCGTGCAGATAGAGCTATGCGCTCGATTTCTCTTCTCTTCTTAACTGCAACACTTGCTGCATCATTGTTTGCAGCAAGAATCAATTCGTCCGCCACTATCTCTTCAGCACTTTTTATATTGTTAAAGCTTTTTTGAT